>DAISKN010000001.1:0-11730 GCA_036820975.1 Acidobacteriota bacterium
AGCGCCGCCGGGCTCTGGAACGATTCCTTGAGGAGCCGCTCGACCTCCGCCGCTTGGACCGGAGGCCTCTCGTCGCGCCGGCCGGCGCCGCGACCGAACCGGGACGGCGCCTCGGGGAGGACCGGCGCGATGGGAAGCGAAAGGAGATCGCGCGCGGTGGCAACGGCGCTTCCGATGGCGACGAGCTTCCCTCCACCTTGTACGAACCGCTTCAGCTCCGCCCATCCCGCATCCCCGATGCCAAAGGCCCAGCGCCATTTGTCGTCGTACTGGTCGGGTGGCAACCCCTGGATCATGCGGCTCTTGGTGGTGCCGGACGGGAGCACGATGACGTCGTAGCTCTTCGAGAGGTCGGAGGCGAAATCCGCGGACGACATCACCTCGTGCTGGAAGCCGTAATTCTCGAAGAGCCACATGAGCCACCCGGCGGGCATGTTGTTCGCGGCCTTGTAGAGACCGACCCGCGTGGGCCGTTTCATGCGAAAACCCTCGACCGGCGGGGCGGAGTCGGCCCCGAAGACCGGGAGGCTCGAGGTCGAGGCGATCTCTTCCAGAATCTTCTGCGACTTCGCCGACGGAGGCACGAGAAACGCTCCCGGCGGAAAGCTTCGGCCGCCGCTCTCGAACGCCGCTCCGGCGCGGAAGACGGGAACGTCGTCTTTCGAGAGGCGGTTCAGCGCCAGGAATCCCGCGTTCGTCTCCGCGGGAATCACGTAAGCCCATTTCGGACGACGGGGCACCGGCCGATCCTCCGGTGCCGGGCTCTCCATTCGCGCGGTCGTAACCGCGAGCGGCTCGTCGATGCGATCGACCTCGACCCCGATGAGATAACCGAGGGTGTGTCCAGTGACGTCATAGGGCGGGATGGGAGGACCGCCCGGGTAGTAGCGGAGATCGGGATAGACCTGGACCTCGAGCATGGTCTTGGCGAAAGCGCCGTAGGGCTGGTTCAGGGGCACGACGAAGGAGCCCGCGGGATAGCGGGTCCCCCCCGCGGAAAAATCCGCCTGGGCGCGATGGATCTCGACCTCGCCGAAATCCAGGATCTCGAGGAGCTGCCTCAGGGCGTGGGGGTCGCGCTGCTCCTTCGGAATCACGAACGCATAGGGAGGCTCGTCGCGCTCGACCCAGTCTCGATGGACTCGATGGAAATTCGAGAGCCACTCGCGCCGGTACTTCGCGAGGTGGCTGAGGCCGCCGAAGACCGCGGTCATCCCGTAGTCCACGATCTGCGACAGCCGCCAATCGGTCTTGGTGTAAGGGGTGGGAAAGTTCCACCTCGACTCCTGCGGGCCGAGCGGCTGATTCGTCGGGCTCCGGTAGGGGTCGGCGAGATTCGCGCTCGCGATCTCCGTGAGGATCCGCGGCTGGCCGTGGTAGACCATGTACTGCCGCGCCGGTGCATAGAGATCGAAGAGGTCGTTGTAGGTCACCCCCTCCTTCCCCGTCGCGGCGAGCGCCCCCGCCATCGCGAGGCCGATTTGCGCCTGCCCGGATACGAGCAGGGGGTGCACGTTGGGATCGTAGGGATCCTGGAACGGCGGGACGAAGATGCGCGCGCCCGTCTGCCCCATCTGGTGCATGTCGTGCGTGACCGTGGGCTTGAAGACGTTCTGGATCTTCTCGATGTTGAGCCGAGTCTCTTTCTGGGTGAACATGAACCAGTCGCGGTTGTCGTCGTGCCCCACGTACTTGTGGTACAGGTCGGGATAGACGCGGCTCCGGGACGTTCCCTTGGTCTGGTACCAGTGGTCGATGACCATCACCTGCCCGTCGGGGTTCTGCGAGGGCACGAGGAGGAGAACGGCGTTGTCCAGGATCTCCCGGATCTCGGGAGAGTCCTCGGTCGCGAGCCGATGCACGATGAGCGGAATCGCCTGGCCGTTGCCCACTTCGGTCGAATGGATGGTGGCGTAGAGGAAGTAGAACGGCCGCCCCTCTTCGACCAGGACCCGGGCCTCGGCCTCGGGAAGGCCGCGTGGATCCGCGAGCCTTCGGTTGATCTCGACCAGGCGATCGAGCCGGGCGAGGTTCTCGGGGCTCGAGATCTGAAGGAGGACGTAGTCGTTTCCGAGGGTGGTCTTTCCGATCTCCTGATACAGGACGCGATCGGAGCTCGCCGCGATTTGCTTCAGGTACTCGAGCACCGCGGGATAACGGGCCATCTCCCCGTCGGCTCCGGGCTCGAAGCCGAAGAAGCTTTCGGGAGACGCGACGTCCTCCGATGCCGATGACGGCATCGCCAGGGACGCGAGGAAGAGAGCCATTCCAAGAGAGCGGACCATCGTTTCCCCCTTCATGGAGCTTTGAGAAGCTGTTCGATCGAAAGGAGCCTTCCGTTCACCACGACCATCTCCGTCTTCCGGATGTTCTTGATGTCCTCCGACGGATCGGCTCCCAGGAGGACCAGGTCGGCGATCTTCCCCGGCTCGATCGTCCCGAGGTCCGAGCCCGCGCCGAGGGCCTCGGCGGCGACGCGGGTGGCGCTTTCGATTGCCGCCATGGGGCCGAGACCGGATTCCGAGAGCTGCTCGACCTCGAGAAGCAGGCTCAGCCCATAGGGAATGATGGGCGAGTCGGTGCCGGCGATGACCTTTCCTCCGCGCTCGTGGATCTCGTCGATGGTGGCGAAAACCGGAGCCACCACCGCTCGGGACGCTGACGCGTCGCCGGGACGAAAGCCGTTCTTGAAACCCTCCTTCGCGAACGGAGGGAAGAGAGCGAGGAAGCGAGCTTCGTCCAGGAGATCCGGCTCGCGCGCGAGCGCGAGCGTGTAGCCGCCGTGCAGAAGAACGGTGGGAGTGAAGTAGACGCCGGAGCGGGCGATGAGCTCGACCACGTCGTCATAGGTTCTCCGGAGCTGCGTGAGCTTGGGAGAAAAGCCCCGCCTCGACGTCCCGCTCAAGTGCTCGATGCCGTCGACTCCGTACGCCACCGCGGGGTAGACCTCGTGCGAGGTGACGAACATTCCTTCGGCGTGAGCCCTCTCGATGGTCTCTTTCTGAAGCGGGTCGGGAAGACGCACGTACGTCTTGACCAGGTCGTAGCCGAGCGAGACCGCCCGCTTCAACTCCTGCTCGAGCTCTTCGGCGTCGTTCAGGGCCAGGGCGCCGGTGTAGTAGATGCGATCGCCGTCGAAGGTGGCTCCGGTATAGAAGATCCGTGGGCCGACCCGACGACCCGCCCGGATCGACTCCCGCTCTTCGATGACCCGGTACAAAGCATCCGCGGGAGTCCGGAGCGACGTGATCCCGTAGGCCAGCCACACCTTGCCCTGGCGGCTTCCCCAGGCGGGAAGACCGAGGTGGGTGTGCATCTCGATGAGCCCGGGGATGAGCGTTTTTCCTTCTCCCGAAACGACGCGGACCTCCTCCGCGACCTCGCCGCCCGTGGGCTCGACCCGCGCGATGCGGTCGCCCTCGATGACGACGTCCATCCCGTCTCGAGGCGCCGCTCCCGTGCCGTCGACGAGCCGGACGTTCCGGATGAGGAGCCGGCCCTCGGCGGACGTGACCTCGAACTCGTGCTCGACGTCGATCCTTCGAACGTCTCCGGTCTCGACTTCGACCTCGGCGAGGCCGCCCGCGCCGAGGAAAACGATCTTCTTCCCATCGCCCGACCAGCTGAGAAAGTCCGCGACCTCGCCCGCGATCTGCCTGGGCCGGCCCCCGGCCCGGGCGTCGGGTGTCATCGGCAAGGTCCAGAGGCCGCCGTCCATGGCGAAGGCGAGGGCACCTCCGTCCGGCCGCCAGACGGGACCGTCGCCGTCGCGGACCCCTATGCTCCGGTCGGGTTCTTCGAGCAACCGCGAGTCGCCCGTCGTCGTATCCACCACGAGCACCCGGTTGTAGCCCTCGCGAAACCTCGAGGAGAGCGGGACCTGGACCGACATCGCCACGTGGCGCGAATCGGTCGACCAGGTGGGGATTCCGACGCCGTGCCGCGGCTCGGTAAGAGCTCGGTCCTCCTCCCCCTGAATCCCTACCACGTGCAGCCTCGAATCATGATCGACGTATGCGATGGTCTTGCCGTCGGGAGACCACGCGGGAGAGACCTCGGCGCCGAGGGAGGTGGTGAGACGCCTCTCCCCCTCGGTGGGAGGCGCTTCGACGTCCTTGATCCACAGATCCATGGTCCCCGCGCGATCGCTCGCGAACACGATGGAGCGGCTATCCGGGGCCCAGTGGGGGTCGGTGTCGAGGTATTCGTCGCGGGTCAGAGGAATCGGGCTTCCTCCCTCGGTCGAGACCACGAAGAGATCGCCGAGGGCGGCGTAGACGATGAGCGAGTGATCGGGAGAGACCACCGGACGAACGATGCCTCGAACGGGCCGGCGCTCGCGGCTCTTGGGAAAATCGACGGGACGTCTCCTGTAGGTCGGCCGATCGAGAACGACCTCGGCCTCGAAGGGAACTTTCCTCGCTTCGCTTCGCGGCTCGAGTCCCTGTCGCCAGAGAGAGCCCGCCGCCGTGTAGACGATCTCGTTCGTCCCAGACCACTGGGGGCGGAAAGGAAAGACGTCGTCCGGAGTATCGAGGAGCCTGGGCTCACCCCCTGCCAGGGAGACGACCGCGAGGCGGCTCGCCTCGGCGGCGCGCCCCATGGCGTCCGCGCCCGTGTTTCCGAGGGTGAGCACCCGGAATGCGACGAGTTTCCCATCGGCGCTGACCGACGGGGAGGAAACGGCTCCCTCGATCTCCGCCACGGGCACGGCCTCACCCTCGCCGCTCGCCTTGACGCGAACCAGGCCCGGCGTCCTGTTGGCGGCGCGATCGGAGACGAACACGATCTCGTCGCCCGCCGGCGTCCACGCCGGCATGTAGTCCTGCGCCGCGTCCGTCGTGAGCTGCTTCAGCTCGGAAGAAGCGAGTTCCAGGACCCAGATGTCGTAGTTCCCGGATCGGTCCGAAGAAAAGGCGACCCGGCTTGAATCGGGCGAAAGGACGGGCTCGCGATCGTCGGCCGGGCCGGAAGTCATCGCCGCTGCCGAGGAACCGTCGGCGCTCATCGACCAGATATCCCAGGTGCCGCTGCGGTAGGACTGAAAGACGATGCGGCTTCCGTCGCGGGAGACGTCGGGAAGGCGATCGTCTCCGAGGCCATCTGTCATCGCCGCCGCTTTGCCGCCGCCTTCGGGAAGCCGCCACAGCGTTCCGTGCAGATCCAGGACGTAACTTCCGTCTCCGCCTGCGCGCGCCGCGGCGAAGTTCGTTCCCTCCCGAAGGGTGAGTCGAACCTCTTTCGAGAGCGCGGGCGCCGCGGGAATCGAGAAGGAGAGTACGAAGGCGGCGACCACCCGAAAGGCCATTCTTTGCTCCATGAAGTGCGAGTCTACACCTACTTCCGGTAGTCGAGCGGCGGGGCGCGGTCGCCGATGAGGGACTCGTACACGAAGTCCGGGCCCCGGCGCTCCTCGAACTCACGGCGCGCCTCCTCGACGAGGGCGGGATTCGCGAAGATCTCGACCGCGGTCGTTGCCAGCACTTTGGAAGCGAGGACCATTCCCTTGAATCCGATGCTCATGCCTCCGGCCGCGACCGCCTGCCAGCTGTGGGCAGGCGTGCCCGGAACCCAGGTCGCGATCTGGACGCTCGCCGTCGGTACCACCCAGCTGATGTCGCCGACGTCGGTCGAGGCGCTCGTCAACTGCGGCGCGAAGGACTGAACCCCGCGCTCGGACCCGATCTTCCGCTCCGGGCTCTCGAGTGTCGCCCGAAGCTTCTCCGCGAACGCGACCTCCTCGGCGGTGTACTCGATGCCCCCGATCTCCCGGAGGTTCTCGTCGAAGAGCCGCGAGAGGCTGTCGTTCGGAAGCTTGTTGTAGATTCCGTGAATCACCTCGTGATCCATGCGGGTCTCCGTTCCCATCGCCGCGCCCTCCGCCGCGAGGACGATGCGCCTCCAGAGGTCCTGAACGACTTCGACCTCCGGGTGCCGGCAGTAGTAGTAGACCTCGGCGAAATCGGGAACGACGTTCGGAGCCATGCCGCCGCGGGTAATGACGTAGTGGATCCGCGACTCCTGCGGGACGTGCTCGCGCATGAGGTTCACCATGGTGTTCATGGCCTCGACCCCGTCGAGCGCGGAGCGTCCCTTCTCCGGCGCCGCCGCCGCGTGCGACGAGAGACCGTGGAACCGGAACTTCGCCGACTTGTTGGCGAGAGAGCTCACGGGGCTCGCGTCGTTGCCGTCGGCAGGATGCCAGGTGAGGACGGTGTCGACGTCGGAGAACAGGCCCGCTCGCACCATGTAGACCTTGCCCGCGCCCCCTTCCTCGGCCGGAGTGCCGTAGAGGCGGATGGTTCCGGGGCCGCCCGAGCTCGCAAGCCACTCCTTGACCGCGATCGCGGCAGCGGTCGAAGCGGTTCCGAACAAATGATGTCCGCAAGCGTGACCGGGCGCGCTCTCGGCTCGCGGTCTGCGCTCGGGGGTCGCGTCCTGAGAAAGACCGGGGAGAGCATCGAACTCCGCGAGCAGTGCTATGACCGGGCGGCCGCGGCCGAAGCTTCCGATGAAGGCCGTGGGCATTCCCGCGACCCCGCTCTGGATCTCGAAGCCCGCGGCTTCGAGCTGCGCCTTCAGGAGCGCCGAGCTTCGTTCCTCCTGGAAGCCCACTTCCGCGAGCTCCCAGATTTCCCGCGCGACTTCCGAGAAATTCGACGCCCTCTCATCGAGGAGGCGGGTAACGTCCGGAGGGGCAATCAACGCGAGCAGGAAAAGGTAAGAGTTCATGCGTGAGGCTAACGCGACTCTTTGGCCGGGAGCAAGGCTTCCAGGTTAAGGTAGGAGCGTGCGTAGGAAGCTTCCGCTCTTCTTCGCGCTGACGCTCGCGTGCACGGCCTGCTCCGCCGCCCAGGAGCGCCCTCCGGGCGCGAACCGCCTGATCCACGAGTCGAGCCCCTACCTTTTGTCGCACGCCGGGAACCCGGTCGACTGGTACCCCTGGGGCGAGGAGGCGATCGAGCTCGCGCGAAAGCTCGACCGGCCGATCTTCCTCTCCATCGGCTACTCCACCTGCTACTGGTGCCATCGGATGGAAGAGGACGTGTTCGAGAATCGCGAGATCGCGGCGCTGATGAACGCGGCTTTCGTCAACATCAAGGTCGATCGCGAGGAGAGACCGGACCTCGACGAGATCTACATGACCGCGACCCAGCTCCTGAACCGAAGCGGCGGGTGGCCGAACAATCTCTTTCTCACGCCGGATCTGAAGCCGTTCTTCGCTGGAACGTATTTTCCGCCCGAGGACCGGCAGGGGACCGTCGGTTTTCCCACGGTCGTCCAACGGATCGAGGAGATGTGGCGCACGGACCGGGCGAGGCTCGAGGACGCGGCGGCAAACGTCGCCCGGAGCCTCGAAGAGGTCATCGCCTCCGCGACCGAGGCCGCTCCGGACGTTCCCGCCGCCGGTGCGGCGAGGCCCGCGTTCGACGCGCTCGCGCGGGGCTTCGACGAGGAGTGGGGCGGCTTCGGCCCGGCCCCGAAGTTCCCCTCCCCGGCGAACCTCTACCTCCTCCATTCGCGCGCTTCCAAAGGCAACGCGGAGGCGCTGAGGATGCTCCTTCGCACGCTGAAAGGAATGGGCGAGGGCGCCATCTACGACCATCTCGGAGGAGGCTTCCATCGATACACGACCGACCGCGAGTGGCGGGTCCCCCACTTCGAGAAGATGCTCTACGACAACGCCGCTCTCGCCGAGATCCTGGTCGACACCTACCGACTCACTTCCGACCCCGAGCTCGAACGGCTCGCCCGCGGCACTCTCGATTTCGTGCTCGAAGAGCTCACGGCGGAGGGAGGCGGATTCCTGTCCGCGATCGACGCCCAGAGCGACGGACGCGAAGGCGCCTTCTACGTCTGGACCCGCGAAGAGATCGAGAAGCTCGTGACCCCTTCGGAGCTCGAGCTCCTCACACCGGTATTCGGGCTCGACCGGCCCCCGAACTTCGAGGAGCACGAGCACACCCTCTACCTGGCGTCTCCTCCCGGAGAGGCGCTTCGCGCCGAGATGCAACCGGCTCTCGCGAAGCTCCGGAAGGCGCGTGAGTCGCGACCTCATCCCCTCGTCGACGACAAGGTCCTCGCGGACTGGAACGGGATGATGATCGCGGCGATGGCGAAAGCCGGAGGCGCCTTTCGCGAGCCGCGGTACGAGCGCGCGGCGAAGAGGGCGGCCGCGTTCGTCCTCGAGGATCTCCGGAGCGAGGGGGGAGCGCTCCAGCACGTCTGGCGGGAGGGAAAGGCGAGAGTCCCCGCGTTTCTCGACGACTACGCCTTCGTCGCGCGCGGGCTTCTCGTGCTGCACCGCGAGAGCGGGGAGAATCGGTGGCTCGAAGAAGCGGAGCGGCTCGCGCAGGAGATGGAGAAGGAGCTTCGCGACCCGCCGGGGGGCTACTTCCAGTCGCCGGAGAAGCCCTACCTGCTGGTCCAATCGAAGCCGGTGAACGATGGCGCGATCGCTTCCGGGAACGGGATCGCGACTTCGGTGCTGCTGGAGCTCTTCGAGCTCACGGGCAAGGCCGTCTATCGCGAGCGGGCGGAGGACGCCCTTCGCGCCTTCGCCTCCGACATCGAGCGGTATCCACAGGGCGCCATGACGCTCGCTCTCACGGTGGAGCGGTACCACGAGGCTCCGGCGATTTCCCTCGATGCCCTCGCGGCCTCGGTCGTGGAAGCCCGGATCGATGCGGCACCGCCGGGCTTTCGTGTATTCCTGATCGTGAAGGAGGGTTGGCACATCAATGCCAACCCTCCTTCCTCTCCTTATTTAATCCCGACCGAGATCCGGGGCGACGTCCGAAACGTCTCGTACCCCCCCGGCAAATCGATGACTTTCGCGTTCTCGAACGAGCCGCTTTCGATCTACGACGGCGAGGTCGCGATCGAGCTCGAGCTCGAGCAGGACGCTACCGAGCTGACCCTCGTCTACCAGGCCTGCGACGACACCCGGTGCCTGTCCCCGGTTTCGCGCAGGCTACCGCTCGAGAACTAGGCTGGCCTGCCCTCCGGGCCCGTGTATTTCCATCTTCTCAGGCCGTTTCCAATCCTGCGGGAAAGATCGCCGTCGCAGCGTGAAGAGGCACTACCCGTACCCCAGCGAGACCCAGGAGGCCAAGCTGGACCCCGTGGAGATCGCCATCAGCGAGGAAGAGCGAGTCGACATCTCGGTGTGGGCGGAGGTGGCCTTGTTGGCCGTGGGCGGTGGACTTCTGCTCACGGGGAGGAAGAGGTAGCCTCGGTGAACGCCAATCTATGGTGCGGCTCTGTTCCGATAATCGCCATTCGAGCGCGTGAAGCGGCTCGGTCCCGGTCGGAGAACATCCTTCAGCCGGGCGCTGGACGCGATTTGAGCTAACATCGGTTTGCGGAGAAACCGAGAGGACGTTCGCCCGTTCCGGAGAATGAAGTGCGGCATAACCGAGTCCTTCTCCGCTAGTCATCTCTCCTGGCGCTCGCCGGCCGCGATCGCTCTGTCGTTCGGCATCGCGGTCTCGCTCGCGATTTCCGTCCTCGTCGTTTACCAGGGCCGCGTGGCGTTCTCTGTTCTGGGGTTGGACTTCCGATCGAGCGAGCTTTTCCGGCCGCTCGCCTTCGCCTCGGTCGGGTACCTGGTCCTGGGTCTCATCGTCCCTCGCCTTCGGGCCGATCGCGAGGTTGTCGCGATTCTCCTGTCCCTCTGCGCCTATGCGTTTCACTTCGGTTCCGTGCCTTCGGGAGACGTGATACCCGCGGAGTACACCGCGCTCTCGATGGTCACCGGCCGCGGCACGTCGCTCGATGGCTATCCCGAGCTCGTGGCCCGCGGGCTTCCTTACTACCTCGCGTCCACGCCCCGAGGGCTGCACGCGAGCTTTCCCGTGGGTCCTTCGCTCCTGGCCTGGCCCCTGTTCCTTCCCGCGCCTTTCCTCGAATCGAGCCGTCCGGAGCTCCTGGACAGGATCGGCGCCTTCGCGAGCTTGCTCATCGCGGTCACGAGCGTCTGGCTCGTCCTGGGAATCGCCCGGAAGCTCGACCCGCCCTTTTCGCCCTACTGGGTCGCACTAATCTATGGCCTCGGCTCCTCCCACTGGACGATCTCTTCGTCAGCGCTCTGGCAGCACGGGCCGGGAGAGCTCTGGGTGCTCGGGGCGATCGAGAGGCTCCTGGATGGGGACACACCGGTCGCCCGGCGTCTCGCCGCCGCTGGGGCTGCGATTGCTCTCGCCGTCTTCACGAGACCTCCCCTCGTCGTGAGCGCTCCCGTCTTTTTTCTTCTCGCCGCGTGGATGTACCGGCGAGAGGTTTGGCCCGCCGCCATCGGGGCCGCGGTGGTCGCTCTTCCGCTTCTGTACTACCACCTCGACGTTTACGGATCGGCGCTCGGCGCCTACGGAACCCAAACCCACGCCATCGGACTTCGCTCCCTGGATGCGGTCTCGAGAAACGCCCTCCTGCTCCTCGCAAGCCCGAGCCGGGGCGTGCTCTGGTTCGAGACGGTGGTGCTCTTCACGCTCGGCGCCGCTCTTTTCGTTTTATTCCGCAGAAGGACGGCGACTATGATCGCTGGAGTCTCGGGATTCGCGCTCCTCCTGTTCCTGTACGCGAACCACGCTCCCTGGTGGGGAGGCCACAGTGTCGGGCCCCGCTATCTGACCGATGCGCTCCCCTGGTGGATCCTCGCGTTGTGCTCGATGGGAGCGAGATCGGGCCGTTTCCGCGCGCTCGCTCTCGGTCTCGCCGCCGTAGGCGCCGTGGTGAACCTCACCGGGACGACTCGCTGGGCCGGATACTGGAACACGAATCCTTCCATCGACGACTATCCCGAGCGACTGGAAACTCTCGACGACTCTCAGCTGCTGTTTCAGATTTTCTCCTCGATGCCGGGAGGCGCACATCTGCGCGAGGCCGTAATCGCGGAGAACCGGGGCCTCCTCGAGAGGGCGCTCAGCGATTGGCGCCTGGAGCGGGAGATCCGTCCCTGGAACCGCCACGCCGCCCGCCGTGTCGTCGACCTTCTGATCCGGACCGACCACCTGACCGAGGCGGAAGACGAGGCCCGCCGGATGGAGTCCCTCTGGCCGAACGACTCCTACTTCGCGCACTTGCGCCTTCGAGTGCCCGCCATCAGGAGAAACTTGAACGAGAAAGGATGGCAGAGACCGGCCTGGGCCCGAGCCTCCCGAAACCAGGACCTGGCGCCTCTGGTGCACGACGGGAGCCTGGGAACGAGCTGGAGCACGGTCTGGCTCCAGAGCACGAAGGACTGGCTCGAGCTCGGGAGCGACCCGGAGGTGCCTACGAGAGGGGTAGCCCTCTTCTACGCCCCGGAGTTCGGCGAAGGGCCCTCGAGCCTCGGCGTCAACGGCGTCGACCCCGACGGCCGCCTACTGGAACTGGGAGATCAGATCGACATGACCGCCGAGCGAAAGGGTTGGATGGTAGTTCGCTTTCCGGCGACGCGGCTCGCGGCGGTTCGGCTCTCGATCCTTCGGAACGCTCCCCGTCGGTTCAGCGTCTCCGAGGCCCGGCTATTGCCGGCAGCCTCGCTAGCGGCGGATGCGGCACGTCTGGTCCCCGAGGATCCGTGAGATCGCGACGAAGTCGGAGTCCGAGCCGCTACTCCGTGGTCTTTCCGTCAAAATGCTCTTTGGACCTCTCGGCATCGGCTTTCGTGACGTGCACGGTCCCATCCTGGTGCTCGGGCGGCGCATAGACCGTGTACAGTTTCAGCGGCTTCTCGCCGGTGTTCTT
>DAISKN010000001.1:11740-39023 GCA_036820975.1 Acidobacteriota bacterium
TTATGCCGCGCGCCCGCGGGGACCACGATCGCCGTATCGCTCTTGATACTCGTCATGGTGCCATCGATCCAGACCTCGCCCATTCCCTTCTCCACTCGAAAGAACTGGTCCCGATCCTCGTGAACCTCTTCACCAATCTCCTCGCCGGGTCGGAGCGCCATCAGCACCAGTTGCATCTGGGAGCCCGTATAGAGCACACGCCGAAAATTGGAATTTTCCTCGGTCCTGCCTTCGATGTCGTCGACGAACCCGTTCATTGGTCCTCCTTCTGGATCAAAATCCTAACGGCAACCGTATTTCCGGATGGCGAACCCAGGCTCCAGCCAGTTCATCTCCAGCGCCGAGTTGCGCCGTAGGAACAATCTAGAAAACGGGTCCCCGAAAACGAACCCGGAGGAACTCTCTTACCGGCGACCCCGGCTCCAGTAGAATCCGCCGCCACCGAAAAGAAGGACCAATACAACAATCAGGAGAAGCATTTCGGTACTCATGGTCTTTACCCTTTCTTAGAAATCGTTGTTTTCTCCGCACCGGCCCGCCCGCAAGATGGCGGGAGGGCGGCACTCTCACCAAGGGGGGAAAGCAATGTCTGTGCCATGACGCCGCGTCACTCCGCCTCGAGCTGTTCTGGCGCGCCTTGCCCCACGGCGCATAGCGTCGCTCAGTGACTATTGATAGAGCTTTCGATTGAGCTTTGGCCAAGCGGCTGCTTGGCAACAATCTCGAGCGAATCAGTCGCCAGGCGCGCTGTAAGCATTCTGAGAACTGAGAAACGTCAAGGTCTTGCCCGCGCCAGAATCCTCCGCGCCTCCGCCAGGTGCAGGGCTTCGACCATCTCGTTTCCGAGGGTCGCGACGTTTCGGCCCTCGGCGAAGGCTTTCTCCATCACCTCCACGATTCCCCGAGCGCGCTCGATCTCCTCGGGGGTCGGCGAGAACACGCGGTTGAGCGTCGGCACCTGGCTCGGATGGATCGCGGTCTTTCCGTCGAAGCCGAGAAGACGCGCCCGGCGGGCGCTCGTCTCGAGACCCTCGAGATCGCGGTACTCGAACCACGGAGTGTCGAAGGCTTCGACCCCTGCCGCGCGCGCGGCGTGGAGGATCGAGGACCTCGCGTAGAGGAGCTCGGATTCGTCGGGAGACCTCCCGGCACGGAGGCTCTCCCGGTAGTCGGCGGCGCCGAAGAGAAGTCCCCGAACTCCCCGATGGCGGGCGAGGGACCTCGAGGACACCGATCGCGGTCTCTATCATCAAGAATAGAGAAATGCCCGGGAGGGCTTCCGCCAACCGCGCGACCGCCTCGCCGCTCTCCACCTTCGGAAGGATCGTTCCCGCGGGCCGTGCCTTCGCCGCCATCGAAACGTCGCCCTGGAACCAGGGGCTCGCCGCCGCGTTGACCCGGACCCAGACCTCGGAGTCCCCGAAGTCGACCCTTCCCAGGGCGTCCACCACCAGGCCCCGGGCCTGCTCTTTCTGGTCTGGATGAACGCCGTCCTCGAGGTCGAGAACGAGCACGTCCGCCCCCCGGCTTCCCGCCTTTTCCATCATGCGGCCGGATGAGCCCGGCAGATAGAGGATGGAGCGCCTTCGACCCTCGCCCATGGTCCCTGGATGGTAGCACTTCGGGGAGAGTGAATCTCTGAACCTTGGAAGGCCCTGCTCCGTATCAGGAGACGTACCAATGGAGGAAGCTCGAATGAACCGAACCCTGCTCGCAGCCTCACTGGCGCTGGCTTTCGCCGCCGCCCCGCTCCAGGCGCAAACCCCCTGGATTCACATCGAAGTGAACGAGAACGAGAACGACGCCGGTGCCGACGGCTCGAAGGTGAAGGTCAACCTTCCGCTCTCGATCGTCCAGATTGCCCTCGAGGCCGCCCCGGAGAAAATCGTGGACAACGGCCGGATCCGCATGCACCACATCGATGGAGACCTCGACGTCGAGGACCTCCGCCGCATGTGGAACGAGCTCCGGAGCGCGCCCGAGTCCGAGTGGGTCACCGTCGACAAGAAGGATGAAACGGTCTCGATCCGGCGCCTGGGGGATCAGATTCTGATCGAGGTCGACGACCGCAAGGACGGAGACAACGTTCACGTCCAGGTCCCGGTGACCGTGGTCGACGCGTTGTTCTCGGGCGAAGGGCAGGAGCTGAACCTGAAAGAGGCGATTTCCGAGCTCAAGAGCCTCCGCGGCGACATCGTGCGCGTCGACGACGGTGAAAACAAGGTCCGCATCTGGATCGACGAGAAGGACTGAAGCCATGTTCGTACTGAAGACCGCCGCCGTCGCTCTGCTCTCGATTCCACTCCTTTTTCTCGGGCTCGTCGCCAGCACCGGCCTCGTGGTCGTGGACGTGAAGACCTCGGATGGGCCGCGCATCGTGATCCCGGTTCCCCTGTTCCTCGCTCGTGCCGCGCTCGGGTTCGCTCCCGAAGAGGCGACCGCGGTCGAGGTCCCCGAGCTCGGCGAATACGCGGAAATCGCGGGAAGGCTCGTCGTCGAGCTCCGCGATTGCCCCGACGGCATCCTGGTGGAAGTCGACGACGGCGGCGATCACGTCGTCATCGAGAAAGTCGGAGACGAGATCGCGATCGATGTCTCCTCGAGCGACGACGAGGAGGTCTCCGTGCGCGTCCCTCTGGCCGCCGCCGCGGAGATCCTGCAGAGCTACGACGGAGGCCGGCTTCGGGTAGCCGGCGTTCTCGATGCCCTGTCTTCTACATCGTCGCTCTCGGGGAGGGATCTGGTGCACGTCAAGAGCGACAGCGAGGAAGTCAAGATCTGGGTGTGGTGATAGACTGTCGAGCGCATGGAGCTCGAGTCCGTCTACACCCGAAACGATCGCGTCGTCTCCCGCAAGATCGTCGACGACCTCATCCTCATCCCCATCCGCGACAGCGTCGTCGAGATGGAGGCGATGTACACCATGAACGAGGTGGGGGCGAGGGTCTACGAGCTCATCGACGGGTCGCGGCCGGTGCGCGAGATCGTCGAGACCATAGTGACCGAGTTCGAGGTCGCCTTCGAGACCGCCGAGGCCGACGTTCGCGATTTCATCTCCCAGCTCCTCCAGATCGAGAGTATCCGCGAGATCTCTTCCTGACCCTTCGCGTCCGCCCCACGTACGGTTTCAAGAGCGATTCCAGGTCGGTCTGCAGGAAGGAGGCCGCCGTGCCCTCCCGAAAGAACGCCCAGGTCAGAAGCGACCCGCTCAACGTCACCTGAATCGCATTTCATCGCTCACCTTCCGGGGAAGGGGGCTCATTGGCGCGCTGGTTTTTGAGCTTTTCGAGTGAAGGAAGGAAGACGTTGCGTCTCTGCTTCCTTGCGTCTCTGCTTCCTTGCGTCTCTGCTTCTTTGCGCCTTTGCCTTCCTTCCCGGTGCTTTCCACGGGAAGACCGCTCGCGACTAGCGCCGATCTCTCAGCTTGGCGAGCAGCCGCAGGATCTCGATATAGAGCCAGATGAGGGTGACGAGAAGGGCGAAAGCCCCGTACCACTCCATGTACTTGGGAGCTCCCTGAGCCGCCCCCCTTTCGATGAGGTCGAAGTCGAGCACCAGGTTCAGCGCCGCGATTACGACCACGAACCCGCTGAACAAAATGCCCACGAGCCCCGAGTCGAAGAGGCCGGGGATTCGGACTCCGAAGAAGCCGAGGACGAACGAGGCCAGGTACAGGAGAAAGATTCCGCCGGTCGCGGCGATGATCCCCTTCTTGAATGTCGGCGTCGCCCGGATGAGTCCGGACTTGTACGCGAGGAGGAGAGCGGCGAGCGTCCCGGCGGTGAGTCCGACCGCCTGAAAGGCGATGCCGGGATAGCTCGCCTCGAACATCGCCGAGAGACCGCCCAGCACCAGCCCTTCCAGAAGAGCGTATACCGGCGCGGTGAACGGTGCCCATGCCTGCTTGAACGTAGTGACCAGGGCGACGACGAGCCCGCCGATGGCGCCGACCATGAGCCAGGGCGCGACCGCGGCCGTGTTGCCGGTCGAGGTGAAGAGATTCCAGGTCCAACCGGCGCTGAGGAGCGCCAGCGCGAGGAGAACGGCGGTCTTGTTGACCGTCCCCTGGATGCTCATCGCCTGCTCGGAGCGGGACCGGCCGAAGGTGGTGAATACCTGTTCGTTGAGTGCTGGGTTGGCAGTGCGCATTTTTTTCCTAGAACCTGAAGAGCCGGGTGAACTTCACGATGAAGCTCCGCCTCTCGAGAAGGGGAGGGCCGTCTCCGAACGTGTCCCGTCCCTCGTTGTAGACGATGAACAGATCGCTTCCCGGCTGGTACTCCCATCGGAAACGAACGTTGGTCGAGAACGAATCATCCGCGGAATTGTACTGCACCAGCGCCCCGACGAAGCTTCGCGGCGACAGGTTGTAGGTGACGCGCATCCGGACGAGCTCGGTGGTGAACGAGTCGTCGGGGAGGTCCACCCAGTTGAGGGAGATGTTCGGCTCCAGGGAGAAGCGGGAGCCGAAGTCGACGCGGCCCCAGTAGTTGAGCTCCGTCCTCTGGCCGCCGAAGAATCCGCCGAAGTCGGCCCCGAGCCAGCCGGAAACCGGACGCTGGCGTCCGAACCAGTAGCTCGTGCTGTACCGGTCGAACCGGTACTCACCCGCGGGGATGAATACCCCGTCCACGATCTCGAAGGGCTCGAACAAAACCTCGTGGTTCCGGCCGTAGCCGAGGTTGGCCTGGTCGGAGTTCTCGAAGTGAGTGCTGAACTCGAGCCCGAGGAGCTCGGTCTCGACGTCGCCCGCCGTGGTCTCGTAATAGTCGTATCGACCCTTGAAGTCGAACTTCCGGACAGACTCGAGGGATTCCGGGCGAGGGCTGAAACGAGCCCCCACGCTCGACTTGCGGATGTCTTCGCGCATCAGGAATCCGATCTCGGGGTTGAAATCGGGACCGACGAGAAGATGCTCCGCATCGAGCCCGTATCGGTCGCCCTGGTAGGAGACGGAGGCGCGGTAGCTGTCATCCTGCCCGGTGCGCTCCGGAGTCCCGGTCATGGCGTAGAAGGCGTTCACCTTGAGGTTCTGGTAGAAGGTGAAGTTCCCATCCAGACCCATGGCGGCGTTGGCGCCGGTTCCGTCCAGGTTCTCGGTGCGATAGGTCCCGATGAACCCGATATTGCTGCGGCGCAGGATGTCGCGCTTCACGCGGACGACGGAGAAGTTCGTCTGGGGCACTCCCGGGAGCGCAAGCTCGTCGGTCGAGATGCTCAGGAGCCCGAGCGTGTAGGGTCCGGCGCGGCCGGTGAGGCGGCCGCCGGCGAGGATCGGGACCTCCTGCTCGTCGGTAAGGCCGACACGGCGGCTGAAGAACAGAATCGGGGTGTCGGAAGCGCCGCGGAAGGGGTCGTGTTCGGTAGCCCCGAAGTTGAAGATTCCCTGGCCTTCGAGGAAGAACTCGCGCTTTTCGGGAAAGAACAGATCGAAGCGCGTGAGATTCACCTGGACCTCGTCATCCTCCACCTGGGCGAAGTCGGTGTGAAAGGTGAAGTCGAAGGTCAGGCTCTTGGTCACGCCGTACTTCGCGTCGAAGCCGAAATCGGAATCGAGGTCGTTGTCGAGCGGAGGCTCGAGCGTCCGTTCGGTGACTACCTCGCCGGTGGCATAGGGCTTCAGCTCCAGGTTCATGGACCGCGCGGGCGTCTCGATCCCCACGAGCGTCGCCGCCGCGGAGAGACGCTGAATTCCGTCTCGGCTGAAGGCGGCGGCGATTGGAGTGAGATAGTCCCACTCGTTCTTCCACTTCACGATGCGGCGGAAGTTGATACCCCAGATCTGCGTCCCCCCCTCGCGGTAACGGAGGGATTTGAACGGAATCGCCATCTCGACCGTCCAGCCCTCCGGGAATCGAGCGCTCTTCACGTGCCAGACGGTGTTCCAGTCGCTGTTGGTGTTCTGCTCGTCCGTCACCTGGCCGTCCCAGAGAGCCCCGAGCGGGTTCGTCTGGAACAGGAACCCGTTTCTCCGGTCGTAGAACGTATCCAGGATGACGGCGAAGTTCTCGTTGTTGAAGATCCCGCGGTTGTCCCGCCTCATCTCGTTCGCGATCATCCGTTCGGGCTCGGAATCCCGGAGTCGCGCCGAGAAATAGACGTTGGCGTCGTCGAAGGACACCCAGACCTCGGTCGCCTCCGTCTCGGGCATTCCCTCGCTCGGCTCCTGCTGCACGAATCCCGTGATCGCGGGGACGTCCCGATACAGGCGCTCGTCGAGCCGCCCGTCGAGCTGGATGGGCTCCTGGAGACGAACCGCCCGGAGCGTCACCCGTCCCCCCTCGTCGCGATTGACCACCGCCGGAGCCTGGGGCGCCGGCGGGCCGTCGATGAGGCGGTTCAGCTCCTCGCGGCTCAGCGCGCCGGTCTCTCCGGACATCGGCCCCGCGGGCATCGCGAGCGTAGCCAGCAGCACGAGGGCCGCAGAGCTCCTCACCGGCGAGCGACTGGAAGCGGTCGGGACCAAAACACTCCATTTTACCAGTTCGCCCGAGACCGCGCCTGGACGGCTTGGCACCCGCGGCGCGGCGTGGTAGCATTTCTCCTTTCGGACTCCGCTTCTCGCTTGCGAAGCTACGTGCGTCCCGACGACGTCGGGAAGGTCAACCCCTGATCTGGTACAAACGACAACTGGAGGTATTCATTGCGACGCCAAGAGCGTTTCGTCGCCGGACTTGTGATTTCGAGCCTTCTCCTATTTTCCTGCGGCTCCGACGGCCCATCGAGCTCCGACCCCGCGATCAGCGCCCCGACCGTCCGGGAGCCCGCGTCGGGAGCGGAGGTGTCGAGCGCCACTCCGACGCTCACCGTGGGCAACTCCAGCGGCGCCACGGGCCTCCGATATCGCTTCGAAGTCTCGAGCGACTCCGGGTTCGGAAGCACCGTCGCCGTGGGTGACGACGTAGCCGAGGGGTCCGAAGGAACGACTTCCTGGACGGTGACCGAGAGCCTCAATCTGGGAGCGACGTACTACTGGAGGGCGCGCGCGTCCGCGGGAGCGACGTCGGGACCCTTTTCCACCGCTTCGAGCTTCGAGGTCCTCGGCGGGTTTCTGACCGAGTCGCCGGTGAACCAGCTGTACGTCTTCGACCCTCTGACCAACGGGAGCTCGGTGGGCGAGGGCGGCGGCGGCGGCGAGTTCAAGCGCGAAGGCTGGATGGCGACGAACGCGCTCTCCTACATCCGCTACGAGATCCCGCCCACGCCCAACGGGTTCGTCGAGTTCGACGTGACGAATCTAAGGAACCCCAACCCGCGCTCCGACAAGCGCGCGCTCCTGATCATGTGGGACCCGACGAGGGGCGAATTCACCGCCAACCCGTTCCGGGTGACGATCTCGAAGTTCGACACCAACCTCGTCGATCGATGGCACACGAGGCTCCGCTTCATCGCGAATGGGCAGGAGACCAATACCGGGATCGACTTCTACCAGTGGGACCCGCAGCGCGTCTACAGCTTTCGCATGGAATGGGGCGCCTTCCCGTCGATCGTGTCGACCCAGCGGGTCCAGGTCCTGATGGACGGGAGCATGATCATGGCGCGCAACTACGATCGCCTGTACCTTCCGGACACCCACTGGGTGGAGCTGGGGATGGCTCCCCGCGCGGAGTCACTCGAGCAGGCGACATACTCGAACGTTAGAATCGGGGTAAGGCAACCGTAGATCTTTCCGGAAGAACGCAAGGGCGCAAAGAAGGAAAACCCTATTTCCTCTTCGCGTCTTTGCGTTCTTCTCGTACTTAGTTGCCGTTCACTTCGACCACCTGTCCGGGGGAGAGTCCCGTTCGAGTGGCCTCCGAGCCTTCTTTGAAGGTGACGCGCAGATCGTAGGTCCCCGCGGGATCGACCCCGAAGTGCAGGAGCGAGGGGTCCTGGCTGCAGTACCCGGTCGCGGCCTGCACCACGCGGTAGCCGACGAGCTCCTCCCCGCGATACAGGGCGACTTCGGCTCCGATCGCGCCCCTCTCCCCGTTCGGGGCGGTCAGCGCGACCTTCAGCCAGCCTCCCGCGGGCGCTTCGTTGACGAAGAATGTATTCGGGCCCTGCTTGCTCGCGATCAAAAGGTCCAGGTCGCCGTCGTTGTCCATGTCGGCGAAGACCGCCGAGCGGGCGTCCACCCCGATGGCGTCGAGTCCGATGCCGTCCTTCAAGCTGAACTCCCCCGCGCCGTCGTTCACGTAGACGCCGGTCTCGCCCGCGAAGTAGAGGTCCAGGTCGGAGTCGAGATCGACGTCGCCGAACGCCGCAGTGTAGTGCAGCCCCTCGAAGCGCCGCACGAAGCTGAAGCGGCCCTCGCCGTTGTTCCGGTAGAGCTTCGAGCCGTGGTATCCGGTGATGACCAGGTCGAGATCGGAGTCGTTGTCGACGTCCTGAAAGGTGAAGCCGTTGGTCCCCCGGTAGTCGCTCGTCGTCTTCTCGTAGGCGAGGCCGGCGAACTCCGTTCGCTCCACGAAGCGGCCGGAGTCGCTCGCGAGCAGCGCGACCGGGCCGAGACCCACGCCGTCGACGTACTCGAACGCCGTGAGGGCGATGTCGGGCTTGCGGTCCCGGTCCACGTCCACGATCGTGATTCCCTGGTTCGCGAAGCTCTCGGAGGCGTCTCCCGGAAGCCGTATGCGCTCGAAACGAAGTCCCCCCTGGTTCATGTAGACGTTCGGGATGTACCCCGCCCAGGCGCTGACCACGATGTCGAGAAGCCCGTTTCCGTCCAGGTCCGCGGCGCCGACTCCCCGGGGACCGAGGTCGCGCTGGTCGATCCCGGCGCTGTCCGAGATGTCGACGAATCGGGCGCCTCCGTCGTTGCGATAGAGGCGATGCCGGCCGTTCCAGGTGTGGCCGTTGAAGAGATCGAGGTCTCCGTCATTGTCGAAATCCGCGAATACCGCGGAGTGCGATTCGTCGGAGTACTCCTGGACGGTTCCGTCCTCGAGGGTGACGGGAAAGAAGCCCTCATCGGAAACCCCCGCCGCGAGCCCGATCTCCTCGAACCGGGCTCCGCCCAGGTTCCGGAACAGCAGATCCGGGCGGTTCTGCTTGGGATCGAAGATGTGGGTCACGTAGACGTCGAGAAGGCCGTCCTGATCGACGTCCGCCACCTGGATTCCGTGGCCGCCATAACCCTGGATGCTGAGGAAGCCCGACTCCGCCGTCTGGTTCCGGAACCGCGGCTGAGCGGACGCGAGCGAGGAAACGACAAGAAAGCCAACGAAGAGGGGGGTTCTCATGTGTTCGATCTCGGGTTTTGTGGTGGGCGGTACAGGATTTGAACCTGTGGCCCCCTGGGTGTAAACCAGGTGCTCTCCCGCTGAGCTAACCGCCCAATCTCGGGAGCTTTCTAGTATAGCAGCACAGGTCGTGCGGGGTGCTCTGAAACAGCATGCGCACCCCGGCGAGCGGAGCGAGCACGGCGCGCTTGCCGCGCCGCCGACAGCTGAGGCCGAGGGGGTGGGGCCCCGCGGCACTAAAAGTTCAAAAGATGGGTGTACTTCACGATGAGGGCCCGGTTCTTCATGGTCCCGGTCTCGTCCCGCAGGTCGTTGTAGACGATGAACAGGTCGGAGAGCGGCCGGTGGATGAAGTTGAACCGTATGTTGCTGTTCCACTCGTCGGTCACGTTGTTGTACTGGATGAGGCCGTTCAGGAACATCGAGGTCGTGAAGTTGTAGGCGAAGCGCGTCGTGAGGAGGTGGGTTACGAACGCCCCCTCGTCGAGAACGATGTCGTTGTAGGACCAGTCGATCTGGGCCGCGAGTTTTTCCCCGAGCTTGAGGAGCCCTCCGACGGAGACCGAGTCCTTGTTTCCCGAGTAGAACCCGCCCGTCGAGACCCGGGTGTTCGCGGAGAACGTCCGGCTGGTGTCGGTGAAGAGCATCGCGAACCATTCGTTGAAGGTGTAGAACCCGGGGGGGATGGTCACGTCGGGATGGATGGGAAAGTCGGTCTGGGGCTGTTCGAGGTTGGTGTTGAGCCCGAACTCCAGGAGCCCCCCGTTCTGGAAGTTCAGCGCGAAGTGGCTGTTGAAATACCGGCTCACCACCACGTTCTGCTGGTCGGTGAAGTACTCGAGCTCGAAGTGCGGATTGATCTCCCGGAGCAGCTCCGTTCCCCGGGAAGGGCGGTAGTGATAGCCGAGAAAGCCGGTGCCCCGCTTGACCCCCAGGCGCGGCGCGAATCCCATTTCGGGGTTGAAGTTGTCCTGCAGGGTCGAGCCCGCGGCCTTGAGCTGGAGAAGGTTTCCCTCGTAGCTCCATTCGACGCGGCCGGCGAGATCGTCTCCTTCTCGCCCCGGCGTCTTGGTCTTGGCGAGGTATCCGGTGAGATCCATCTCCGGGCTCAGCCGGAAGTTCGCGTCGAGCCCGAGGCCCCGGTTGTAGTGGTCGGTCTCCATGTTCTCGCGGTTGAGAAAGAGGACCCCGACGTCCGAGTTGGTGAAGACGTTCCGCCTCACCCGCGCCACGGTGAAATTGTCGCCGTTCGCCGCGAGGCCCGAGGACGCGAGATCCGGCGCGTCGCCGGTCTGGATGTTCAGGAAGCCGACGTCGAAAGAGCCCACCCGACCGGTGAGGCGTCCGCCCCCGATCACGGGGATGGGCTGTCCCTCGTCGGAGAGACCGACACGCCGGCTGAAAAAGAACAGTAGATCCTCGCCCCGGCTCTGTCCGCCCCTCAGGTTCGAAGAGGCCCCCGCCGATCCGAACGACGCCTGGAAGTTCGAGAGTCTCTGGTCCTGGGCCGGACCGAAGCGGAAGATGCCCGAGTTCTCGAGAAAGAAATCGCGCTTCTCGGGGAAGAACAAACTGAAGCGGGTGAGGTTGATCTGCTGGACGTCCGCCTCGACCTCGGAGAAATCCGTGTTCAGGGTGAGGTCGAGCCTCACACCGGTCCCGATGCCGACCTTGGCGTCGATTCCGGCGGCGAAATCGCCCTCGGTCGAAAGCGACGCCGCATCGGTCACGTCGCCTTTGGCGTAGGGCGTCACCTTGATGTCCCTGCGCGGCTGCAACCCCTCGAGATCCTCGAGCGTGCCCGCGAGCGAGAGCCGCGTGAATCGGTGGATTCGCGGAAGCGGCGCCCAGTACGAATCTTCGTTCAGGCGCCTCGTGCGCCTCACGAAATTGAGACCCCAGGTCTGTCGATCCAGGTCCTGGAAGCGGACGGTCTTGAGGGGGATGGCCATCTCCGTGACCCACCCCGCGTCGGTCACCCGGCTCTTCACGTACCACACCCCGTCCCAGTTCTGATTGAACTCGCGTCCCTCGTTCACGAACTGGGCGTCGAACTTCGCCCCCGCGGGATTGGTCTCGAACATGAAGCCATTGCGCTCGTCGTGAAAGGTGTCGAGCACCAGACCGAATACGTCCCCCGAGCGGGTGTTGAAGTCGCGGGTCAGGTCGTTGACGATGATCCCGGCGGGCTCGGCGTCATGGGCGAGGACGCCGAAATAGAGGTTCTCGTCGTCGTACAGGAACCGAACCTCGGTGTCGTACGTCGCGGGCTCTCCCTCCCGCGGTTCGTTCTGGATGAAGTGGGTCGCGACCGGGGCGCTCTTCCAGTCCGGCTCGGTCAGGTCAGCGTCGACCTCTATCGGACCCGTGGCCCGCCTCGCGGCCAGGCGTCTCTCGAAGCGCGCGGTCGCGTAGTCGATCGACCTGCCCTCCTCGGCCGCGGCTCGGGCCGCGGACGCCAGGACCAGGAGGGAGGCAAAGCGGCAGAAGGTCTCTTTCACGACCGCGGATTCTACCGCGATTCTTCGTCGGTTCGACTTCGACAGGCGAGGCCTGGTGCTCGATCCGATTGCCGGGCGCCAAGCGGCGGCTCAATGAGGCCGGCCGTCGACGGGCGGCAAACAGGTGCGTGCCGAAATTCCAGGACCGCTCGAGGCGGAGGCGCGAGACGAGTGATAGACTTGTCCTTCGCGGTGGCTCGGAGGGCCGAGGCATCCCTCGAAGGAGAATTGATTCCGATGGAAGACAATCGAGACAATCGCTGGGCGCTGGCATTGATTTGGGGCCCTTTCCTGGTGGCAGCCGCCGTGCTCTCCTGGTCGATCGCATGTGGAGACGGCACCCCGAGCAATCCGCAGGAGGTTACCGCGGTCGCGCCGGACGGAGACTTTGTCGAGGGCGTAACCTCGACGCTTTCGTTCACCACCGTGCCTCCCCCCTCGTCCGATGGAACCCTGATTCACGGCATCTTGCTGGCTTACGATCAGCTTTGTCCGCAATGTACGCTCATCGCGCCAGGAGGAACCGCCCTCGTGTGGCTCAATACGGAGCTCTTCGCGGACACCCCGGATGGCCGGGTCCCCATCTCGTTCGACGAGCTGAACGAGGCGCTAAAACCCGGACAACCGTTGAAGATCCGTGTGGACAGCCTCGCAGCGACGACGCCGGTCGCTCAGAGCTTGGTCGTGGAACGGCGTTTCGCGACGACCGGCACCATCGACCGATCGAGCGATGACGTGCTCGCGACCAGGGAGTTCGTGCTGACAATCACCGACGAGCGAGCGGGTCGGGTCGACATCCCCTACGTTCTCGCCGACGCCGACTCGATCATCGAGCGGTTCGAGGCCGCGGCTCGCGTCTACCTGTCAGGCGTATCGTTCGATGGAAAGCTGATCGTGTACCTGGTGCGTCCGGACGTGTAACGAGTAAGACTCTACTCGAGCCGCCGAGACGGGCAGGGAAACGACCCGGCGCGAGCGCGCTACTGACGACTCTCCCGTGCAAGGAACATCGCACTACGTCGTCGCATCGAGCCTGTTGGCGGGCGCCCTCGCGCTCTACTCTCCCTCGCTGAACGGGCCGTTCGTCTACGACGACGCCAACATCTCGAACGGGTCGCTTCTCCATATCACTTCGCTCGGGCAGCTGGACCGCGTTCTTTTCGCGGAGGATGTACCCCGGCGAATCGGTCTCGCCAGCTTCGCACTGAATTTCTATCTCGATGGCCTGAGGCCTCTCGGCTACCACCTGGTCAACGTGCTGCTGCACGCGGCGAACGCATTCCTGCTGTATTGGCTCGGACGAGCCATCCTCGACTCGACCCGTAGTCCATTGCAGAGCAGGACCCGAAATCAACTCGTCGCGATTTCTGCGGCATGGCTCTGGATGATTCATCCCCTCCAGACCCAGGCAGTCTCCTACGTCTACCAGCGCTTCACCGTATTGAGCACCTCGTTGTTTCTGCTGTCCCTCTGTTTTTGGGTGGCGGCGAGAAACAGGACCACGGGAATCCGCGTCGGGCTCTACGCCGCCTCCCTCGCGAGCGGCTTGCTCGCGCTCGGGACGAAAGAGATTGCAGCAACCTGGCCGCTGATTCTGCTCGCTCTGGAGATCGGCATCTTCCGCGAACGTCCCTTCACCTGGCGAAGGCGCGACGTCGTCTTCGCGGGCCTCTGTCTCGGGGCTTTTCTCGTCATCGGCGCGGTCTACCTCGGCCCGAATTTCGCGCCCATGATGGCTGACGAATACACGCGGCGAGGGTTCACGCTGTACGAGCGCCTCCTCACCGAATCCCGGGTCGTGGTCCATTACCTTTCGCTCGTCCTCTACCCGCACCCATCACGGCTCACGCTCGACTACGACTTTCCCCTATCCACGGGGCTCCTGACGCCACCGACTACGCTCGCCGCGATCGTTGGCATCACGCTGCTGCTCACCGCCGCTTCCGTCCGCGCGCGCGCACGTCCTCTGTTCTTTCTCGCCGTGTTCTGGTTCTTCGGCAACCTCGCTGTCGAGTCCACCGTGGTGCCTTTGGATCTCCTGTACGAGCACCGCGTCTACTTGCCGGGCATGATGCTCTTTCTGGGGTTCACCGCCGTGATGCTCGGCCGGCCCGCATCGACACGGCTGCGGATTCTGTCGGGCGGAATGGTCGTATTGCTCGCCGGCGTCTGGAGCCATTGGACATATCAGAGAAACACGGTTTGGAGCGATCCGGTGGCCCTATGGGAGGACAACGTCGCAAAATCGCCGGCGAAGGCGCGGGTCCACGCGAACCTGGGCTCGGCCTACCTGTCGAGCGGGCGTCCCGCCGAGGCGCGAAGGGCCTTCGAGAAAGCCACGGAGCTCGACCCGTCTCTCGTGGGGGCCGTCACGTCTCTCGCCAACCTGCACATCGATCACGAGAGAGAGTGGAGCGAAGCCCAACGCCTTCTCGACGAAGTCGAGAAGCGCGCACCGGACTACGCACCCGCCTACGTGAGCCTGGGAGTGATGTCTCTGCGAAGGGGTGATCTTCCGAGAGCGGCCGAGCTGTTCGAGAAAGCTCTCGACCTCGACGAGAGGAACCAGGCGGCCCTCTACAACCTCGGTGCGGTCCACTTCAACCGGAAAGACTATGCCGCCGCCGTGGCCGTCCTCGAAGAGGGCGCGTCTTACTGGCCGGCGAACGCCGGAATGCAGGCGCTTCTGGGTGCGGCGCTCGTCGAGATGGGCGCCTACCGGGAGGCGCTCGAGCCCCTTCACCGATCCCTGGCGCTCGACCCAGCGAACCCGATGGCAACCCGATACCTCGCCAGGGTGGGTGAGTCGGCGCCTTGACTCGGACCATAGCTGCCCCGTTAGCGGACGCTCCCGCCCGGAGGCGGACATCGGGCCGTTCGAACACCCGGCGTTTTCGCGGCGATTCGCTGGCACACTCGTTGCACACCCGCGCGCGTATGGACCACCTTCGACAGGACCTCGCGTTCGCCGTCCGGGCCATCGGCCGAAGGCCCGGATTCGCCGTCCTGGCGGCGTCCATGCTCGCCCTCGGCATCGGCGCCAACACGGCGATCTTCAGCGTGGTGAACGCCGTCGTCCTCCGGCCGCTCCCGTACCAGGCACCCGAAGAGCTCTTCTTCGTCGGCGCTCTTCGGGGAGGGCGCCTCCAGTTGTTTTCCGCGCCCGAGTTCCTCGCGCTGCGGGAGCAGGTTCGAGGGTTCGAGGTGGCGACCGCGATCGAGGTCAATCTCAATCTGGTGGGAGAAGGCGAGCCAGAGCGGATCCAGGGCGCTCGGGTCACGGCGAACCTTCTTCCGCTTCTCGGCGTAGAGCCGCATCTCGGCCGGAACCTGCGTCCCCAAGAAGAGCTCGAAGGAGACGATGGCGTGGTGCTGGTCTCTCAGGAAGCCTTCCGAGGGCGATTCGGGTCCGACCCTCGGCTCCTCGGCCGGGTGCTGAAGCTCAACGGCCGGGAGCACGAAGTCGTCGGGATCCTTCCCGAGGGTTTCTCCATCCCCAGGATCGACGCCGAGCTGGTCGTTCCCGTGGCTTTCACCGAGGACGACCTCGCGAATCCCGGAGGTCATTTCCTCGGCGCCATCGGGCGCCTCGCCTTCGGTGTCTCGGCGACCGCCGCGATCGCAGAAGCCGACGGAATCGTCCAGCGCCTGGTCGAGGGGTACTCGGATCACAGCGGTCCTCACGGGGCGACAGCCGCGCCGATGCGCGACTTCCTCCTCCGGGATCACCGCCCGAGCCTCCTGGTTTTGAGCGCTTCCGTGGGCTTCGTGCTCCTCATCGCCTGTGCCAACGTGGCGAACCTCCTGCTGGCGCGCGCCTCCGAGAGACGGCGCGAGCTCGCGATGCGCGGCGCCCTGGGCGCCTCCCGGGGTCGCATCGTTCGCCAGCTCCTTACCGAGAGTCTTCTTCTCGCGCTCCTCGGCGGGACCGGCGGAGTCCTCATCGCGCTCTGGGGCGTCGACCTCGTCGTCCGCCTGAGCCCGGAGGACGTTCCGCGGATCGAGACCGTCGCCGTCGACTGGACGGTATTCGCTTTCGCCGCGGCCATCTCCATCGGGGCGGGACTCCTCTTCGGGCTCATGCCCGCCCTCCAGGCTTCCAGGGGCCAGATGGAACGGGCGCTCCGGGAATCGTCGCGCGCGGAAGCCTCGGGGTCCGCCGGCTCCCGCTCCCGGAGGCTTCTCGTGGCCTTCGAAGTCGCTCTCGCCTTGGTCCTCCTCGTGGGCGCGGGGCTGACGCTTCGAAGCTTCTGGACCCTGAACCGGGAGAGCCCGGGGTTCGACGCGGAACGGCTCCTCACCGCTCGTCTGGTACTGCCCGAATCCCGCTACGCGGACGGCGAAAGCCGCGTCGCGTTCGCGCGCCGACTTCTCGAGGAGGTCGAAGCCATCCCCGCCGTCCGCGCCGCGGGACTCGTCGCCCCGTTGCCGCTCGCCGGAAGCCGGTGGCGGCTCAGTCTCGAGATACCGGAGAGGGAACGGCCCTCGGACGGGCAATCGCTTTCTTCCGACTGGCGCACGGTGATGCCCGGCTACTTCCGCGCGATGGGGATTCCGCTCGTCGCCGGCCGGGATTTCACCGAGCAGGACGGGAGATCCGAGGACCCCGAGCCCCGCTCGGTTCTCATTATCAACGAGACGTTCGCGCGAAACCTCTTCCCCGGAGAGGATCCCCTGGGAAAGCGGGTCCGGATAGGCTACGACAATCTCCTCTGCGAGATCGTCGGAATCGTGGGAGGCGTGAGGCACGCCAATCTGGCCGCGGCTCCGGAGGAGGAAATGTACTCGCCGTTCGCGGCCGCCCCGGTCGACGTGATGAGCCTCGCCTTGCGCGTTTCGGGAGAGCCGGAGTCGATCGCGGGAAGTTTGCGCGAGGCGGTCCGACGCATCGACCCGGAGCAGCCCGTCTTCGCCCTCACGGCGATGCCGGAGCTCCTGAGGGCGTCGATCGCGCCCCGGCGCTTCGTTTCGACGCTCCTCCTCGCGTTCGCGCTCGCGGCGCTGGGTCTCGCCCTTCTCGGAATCTACGCGGTGATCTCGTACTCGGTCCTCGCGCGGACGCGGGAGATCGGGATCCGGATGGCCCTCGGCGCTCGCGCTTCCGAGGTCCTGGGCCTGGTGATGGTTCAGGGGCTCGCGCTCGTCCTGGGCGGCGCCGCCGGCGGCTTTCTGGCCTCGCTTCTTCTCAGCCGGTACCTCGAGAGCCAGCTCTACGGCATCGCCGCAACCGATCTCACGACCTACGCCGCCGTCGTGGTCTTCCTCGTCGTCGTGGCCCTCGCGGCAACGGCGGTCCCGGCCCTCAGAGCCTCACGGCTCGATCCCATCCAGGCCTTGAGGGTCGAGTGATGGAGATGGTGAGAATCGCTATCGGGCTCTCGATTACCTTCGCTCTTGGAGCGAGAGCCTCCGGATACCGCTCCGAGGAGACTCGAATCACGGTCGAGAGCGACGGTTGGCACCTCATCGGCGACCTGCAATTGCCGGAGGACACCGGAAAGCCGGTGCCCGCGGTGGTGCTGCTTCACGGTGCGGCGCGCAATCGCGAGGCCTACTCGGAGCTTGCGCGCGCGCTCGCGAGCCGGGGCATCGCCTCCCTCCGGCTCGATCTCCGAGCTCACGGCGGGAGCACGAACCGGGGCCGGTTCGCGGGCGAAGCGGACGCCCTCCCGCTTCTCGAGGGAGCTCCGCGCGATGTCGTCGCCGCGCACCGGTACCTCGAGGGTCTCGACCGCATCGACGCCGCGCGCATCGCGTTCGTGGGAGCGAGCTACAGCGGCGAGGCGATGGCCGAGGCCGGCCGCCTCTACCACAAGGCCCGCGCGTACGTGGCGCTCTCGCCCGGCTCCCTGAGCGACGAATCCATCGCGGAGATCGACCCTTCGGGAATTCCCTGGCTCTACGTCCGGTCCCGCGACGAGATTCGGGTGACCGAGGTCACCGAAGCGGTTCAACGGAACTCCCGCGCCGAGATCTGGGTCGTGCCGGGATCGGCGCATGGCTCCGACCTTCTACTGGGGCCGCCGGATCTGTCCGAGCGCGTCGCCGTCTGGCTGGCGGCCCGGCTCGGTTCCTAGGGCCGGGCCCGGCCGTTCACCGGCTGCCGCGCAGCCAGAGGATGACCTCCATCGCGTGCTCGTCGGGAGGGAAGACCGGGTAGAAGACCTTCTCGATGCGCCTTTCCGAGATCACCAGCGTCAGGCGCTTGAGGAGAGTCGCCCCCTCGACCTCGAACGTGGGGAGCCGCAGCGCCCGCGTGAGCTCGAGCTTCTGGTCGCTCAGCACTTCGAACGGCACTTCGAGGCGCGCCACCATCTCTTTCTGGTAGTCGGTATCCTGCGTGCTCAGACCGAACACTTCGGCGCCGAGCTTCCGGAGCTCCTGGTGATGGTCGCGGAACCCGCAGGTCTCGGGGGTGCAGCCGCGAGCTCCGGGAATCGCGTCCCAGCCCTCGGGAGAGGGCGCGTCGGGTCTCCCGGTTCGTGGATAGGCGTACACCACGATCCTCGCGCCGGGCTCGGCGGACAGATCGACCCAGCGATCTCTCGTCGACCGCAGCTTCACCGGGGGCACGGCGAGGCCCACGAGGTGATCGCAGGCGCCGTCGTCGACGGGAACGGGGAGGTCCGGCGGCAGGGACATCAGCCGATCCCCGCCCGCTCGAGCCTGGGCTCCGGCGCCGTTTCGCGCCAGAAGCGCTCCCGCACCCGCCAGAAGAAAAGACCGCCGCGTTGGATTCGACATTCCGCGATTTTGACAGGGTCGGAGTTTCGCGGCAACGGCCGTCGGTGGTAGACTCTCCCGGCCTTGCAGGCGGGTTGCCCCCCAACAACCCGGAATTTCACGAAACCTACGAACCTCCGGGGGAAACATGGACCGAATCCGACAGACAGTTCTCGTAGCTCTCGCGACCGCGATTTTCCTTCCGACGTCGTCCGAAGCCACGGTGCTCCTGAGCAACCTCGCAGAGCCCACGCGCGACGCGACGGACATCTCGCTCGAGCAGTGGGCCGCGCAAGCATTCATCACGGACGGAACCAGCCATGACCTCAGCTGGATCGACGTCCTCCTCGGGAATCTCTCCGAATCGCCGACGATCCTCGCCGAGCTCCACGCGGACGATGGCTCCTCGAGCGTGGGCTCGCTGTTGACGACGTTCGTCATTCCCAGCATTCCGGCCACCGATCCCGAGCTCCGGAGACTGATCCCCGTTTCCGCCATTGCTCTCTCCCCGAATACCACGTACTGGGTGGTCTTCGGTGCCCTCGGGCAGGGATCGTTCGGGTGGTCCTACGCGGAGGGGAATGCCAGCACGGGACCCGGCTCCTTCGGCTCCTATGGCTACTCTCTCGATGCGGGTGCGACATGGGAGAACTTCGGCGTGGACAACCCTTACAAGATGGAGATCGAGGTTTCGGGTACTTCCGTGGTTCCCGAACCGGCGTCGGTTCTCCTTCTCTTCACCGGGTTTTGCGCCGCGCTCGCTTCCGGCTCGCGCCGGCGATCCGCCTGACTCAGTTCCGAGTGACGTGCGCCGAGACGGCGAGCCAGCGGCCGTCGCGGCGCGCCCACACGTCCGTGTAGCGGCCCGACCCGGGTCGTCCATCGGCGGCGGTGTAGGTGGTCCGGGCGTGAACGATGGCGAAGTCGCCCATGAGCCGCACGTTCACGTCGTGCGACTCCAGGTTCGAGATCTGGACGGGCCGCGCCGTCTGCGCCAGAAAGGTCTTTCGATCGATGAGGGACCCGTCGGGTAGAGAGCAGAGAAAATCGTCCGACAGGATCTCCTCGAAACGCCGCACGTCCGACGTCTGGACCGAGCGGATGTAGTCCTGGTTGAGCTCGAGCAGTTTGTCGAGATCGGAAGCCATGGAATCCTCCCCGATTTTCCGAAGACCGCTGAGGGTCGCGTCGTCGAGACCGACGACAACGGTCGTGTAGCTTTCGATGTCCGCGAGGACCGCCTCGCGCGGCCCCTGCCGCCACTCTTCGCTTCCGTAGAACGCGTCCTCGCTTCGCTCCCGCTCCTCGATTCCGGGAAACGAGCGCATCAAGTAGTACGAATCGGCGTCGTGAAGCGACGGACCGTAGGACACGACGTCGACTTTGAAGCGCTTCAGCATCGGCAGCGCCTCCGCCAGGAATCGCTGATGAAAGCCCTCTCGCGTTCCCGGTTTGAGGTTGTACGAGCGGATCTCGACGATCCGGCTCGACTCAGCTCGCGCCGAGAGCGGAAAGAGAAGCAGAGCGGCCGCCGCGAGATTGCGCATTTCCAGTCCTCCAGGACATCGCATCGTTTTCACGAGGATCGTGCCGCCGGAGCAGCATGAACGCGTAGGAGCGCCACGGACGCCATCTTTCGGCGTCCCGGCGGAGATCCCGATCGGCGCTCGGAAAGACGTCGGGCTCCCCGAGGGCGCGCATGGCGACGTATTCCTCGGTCCGCTGGTCGATCCCGAAAGCGCCGCACCGGGCGGACGCCGCCCCGTCGCGCGCGTGGCGCGCCAGGGAGCGGAGCGCCTCGGCACGCGCCGTCCCGACTCCCGCCCGCTCGAGGGGAGCGCTCGAGAGCACCCGGGCGCCGGGAAAGAGCCTCTCGAGTCCGAAGCCACCGTCGACGGGCGCGCCGAACATCGCGGCGACGCGTCCGGCGATTCGCGGGCCGAGGAGCGCCGCCGCCGCCAGCTCGAGACCGTCCCAGGCGCCGGGAACGCGGATCCCGGGATGCTCGGCGATGGGCCCGCGGAGCAGAGGATCGCCGCCGAGGTGCTCCGCGATCACCGCGGGATCGGCGCCGAGATCGAAGATTCGCCGGACGCGCTCGACGACGAGCAGCAGCGCCCGTGGATCGGGAAAGCGTACGGAGAGGCAGAGAGCCGAGCCGTCGGGGACCGGCGACACCTCGATGACGCCCGCATTCCCATCGACCTCAATCGTCCGGCGGTAGCGGGACTCCTCGACCGATTCCACACCGGGTATGGCCTGCGATCCGAGAAAGCTCAGGAGCGCCTCCCAGTCGTAGGGGGGCCGATAGGCCAGTCGGAACCGATAGCACTCGGGATCGGACGCGGGCGCTCCTCTTCGGCGACGCCGCAGCTCCGTGGGCGTTCGGCGGAACGTCCGGCGGATCCGGGCGTTGAACCGGCGGAGGCTTCCGAATCCCGATGCGAACGCCACCTCGTCGAGGCCGAGAGTGGTCTCGTCGAGGAGCTTCTTCGCGAAGTGAACGCGGCGCGTGAGCGCGATCTCGAGCGGCGTCGCGCCGACGTGCTGGCGGAAGAGCCTGCGCAGATGGCGACCGGTGACTCCGAGGCGGTCCGCCAGCGCTTCGACTCCGTCGCCGTCCAGAGCACCCTCGCCGATGAGGCGCAGCGCGCGGGACACGACCCCCGAAGTGCCGTGCCAGGCGGGGGTCCCGGGAGCCGCCTCGGGCCTGCAGCGCAGACAGGGGCGGAACCCCGCGGCTTCCGCGGCGGCGGCGGTCGGAAAGTATCGGACGTTCTCGTCCTTCGGCGTCCGCGCCGGGCAGATTGGACGGCAGTAGATTCCGGTGCTGGTGACGGCGATGAAGAACCGGCCGTCGAAACGCGAGTCCCGCGAGCGGCGGGCGCGGTCGCAGGCCAGCCGATCCAGCTCCATCACGAAGACAGCTTAACTCCGGTCCGAGCCGGTTTCTCGCCAGAATCGGACCTGGTCAACGGGCCGGATTGCTAGTATGAGCTCCAGCGTATGCGAACGGTTCGCGCTCTCGTCGGAATGCTCCTCTCGACCTCGTTTCTCGCGTGCGACGGCTCGACTCCGACGGAGGAAACGGAAGAGTGCCGCAGCTACCCGCTGTCGTTCGAGGAGAACGGCACTCCCTTCGCCTGCGAGCTCGATCAGGGGGCGAACGTCACGCTGACCTGCGCGAGCGGCTTGCAGCTTTCGAGCTGGCAGTACTCGAGCCTCGCCGACTTCGTCCGGGAGCCGAACCCTCCCAACCGTCCGCGTGCGGTGAGCCGAACGACGACGGGCGGGGCCCTCGTGGGATCGTTCACCCAGACTCTCCGGTCGTACGAATACGACCCCCAGGGGCGCCTCTTGCGGCGCACCCGGACGAGCAGCGGCAGCCTCGGCAGTTCCCTTCTCGACGAGACGCTCTACACGGAATGGGACGCTTCGGGCCGGCCGACCCGCGGCGAGATCCGGTCGGGTGTGCCAAGCGCGCCCGTCCTCCTGACGTACGACGACGCTCAGCGCCTGGTCGACACCTCGACGGGCGAGCGCGTCTCTCGGGACGCGAACGGAAATCTGCTGAGCGAGATCGAGGTCTTCGGCGTGGACCAGGCCTTCCGTTCGGAGCGACAGTATCGGACGACCGCTACGAGGAGTATCTGTCTTCCTTAGAGTTTGAGGCGTCCGGTCGGGGCAACTTGATCGAGATCGGGCGCAGTGCTAGGTTGACCTATACGGAGGTTCGAAGAATGCAGCCCCTATACGATCGCGAAGCAGTGCGCCCCATGTGGGAGGAGCTTGCCCATTGCGGAGTCGACCCCTTGACCACGGCGGAGGACGTCGACGCGGCGATCCAGGCCAAGGGGACTACTTTGATCATGGTGAACTCGGTCTGCGGATGCGCCGCCGGATCGGCGCGGCCGGGTGTGACCCGCGCTCTCCAGCACAAGACCATCCCCGATCATCTGAAGACGGTTTTCGCGGGAGTCGACCGCGAAGCCACCGAGCGCGCCCGTCACTACATGGTGGGGATCCAGCCCTCTTCTCCTTCCGTCGCTCTCTTCAAGGACGGACAGCTGGTCTTCATGCTCGAGCGCCGGCACATCGAGAGGTTGAACGACGACCTCGTCGCCCAGACCCTGGTCGAGGCCTTCGAGAAGCACTGCTCGAGACCCGGACCGTCCGTTCCGAAGGACGTCTACGAGAGCCTCGAGACCTCGAGGCAGTGCGGCTCTTCGGTTCCGCTGTTCAACCCGTTCCGCTGACCTCCGGACGTCCGGAAGCGTCCTTCCTGGAGGACGGTTCCGGCCCGGGTCTCAACGCCTAAGTCCTTGTGCCGTAGTGTCTTCACTGTTGGCACTCCGCTTGCCCTGGAAGAGGGGCAAAGGAGGCCGACAATGAAGACTCTAGCAGGGTGGATCGTCGGAGTATTCGGTCTCGGGTTGTTCGTAGGCAGCTTCTACGGCGGCACCGCAGCCGAGGACAAGGCCGGGAATGAGACTCTCGAGAGCGTTCTCGCGTCTACGCCGCAAATCGATTGCGGCAGCGGAAGAGAGGCCGTTCTCCAACCGCTCGTCGCGAACGGCAAGACCTCGGTCCAGGTCAAGTGCATCGCCACGGCGCGAGAGCGCTCCGTCGTGAGCACCGCTTCGCCGGCGGTGAGCGCCGCTTCGCCGGCCGTGAGCGCCGCTTCGCGGGCGGCTCCCGCCGCGGTCCCCGCCGCCCCAGCGACGGACACCAAGGACTCGCGCTCGCTGAAGGAGAGCGCCCTCATCATCGGCGGCTCCGCCGGCGCCGGCGCCGGAATCGGCGCCATCGCCAAAGGCAAGAAAGGGGCGGCCGTCGGCGCCGCCATCGGAGGGGTCGCGGGTACGGTCTACGACCTTCTGACCCGGAACAAGAAGTAGCCGAAGCTCGCCCCGCGGGCGCGTCAGCGCCCGCGGGCGCCGATGGCGTAGAGGTGAGAAGCGCCGCGGAGGTAGAGCCGACCGGAAGCGATCGCTGGAGACGCGATGATCGGCTCGCCGACGGAGTTCACCGCGAGCACTTTGTGGATCGGACCCGCCTGGACGACGACCAGATCTCCCTCCTCCCCCGCGAGGAGGATCTTGTCCTCCCACGCGACGGGTGAAGCGCGAACGAAGCTCGGCATCGGAAATCTCCCGCCCTCGTAGACCACGGTCCCGGTCTCGGGCTCGAGGCACGTGAGCATGCCTTTGTCGGATACGAGGTAGAGATAGCCGTCGTAAAGAAGCGGTGAAGGCGTGTAGCCGCTCCCCTTCTTGTACTCCCACAGAACCGCCGAAGATTCCGCCTCTCTCCGCGGGATGCGGATCGCCCGGCTCACCTTGTCCGGATAACCGGAGACGACGAACACCGTGTTCTCGCTGGCGACGGGACTGGGCACCGCGTTTCCGAGAAAGCCTTCGCTCCGCCAGAGCTCGGAGCCGGTCGCCGGGTCGTAGGAAATGACGACGTCGTAGCTCGTGGTGACGACTTCCGCCCGAGCTCTCGTTTCGACCAGAAGCGGACTGCTGTAGTTGATGCGCTCTCTGCGAGGCGTCCTCCAGACCTCGCGTCCCGTCGCCCGATCGAAGGCGGCGATGAACGAGCCCTCCCCCTGATTTTTGTCGACCTGCAGGATGAGGACGTCCCGGTAGAGAAGGGGCGACGTCCCCTGGCCGTGTCCCCAGCTCGGAAGGTCGCCGAGATCCTTGCTCCAGACGAGCGCTCCCTCGAAGTCATACGCCTGGAGCCCCTCCGAGCCGAAGTACACGTAGACCCTTTCACCGTCGGCCACCGCGGTGGGAGAAGCGTACGTGTTCACCCGGTGCCGGTTGTCGAACACCCGGCCGTCGTGGGCCGTCCGACTCCAGAGAATGGCGCCGCTCCCGGCGTCGAGCGCGACCACTTTCAGCGTATGGCGGCGGTCTCCGCTCTGGCTGTCGGGATGCAGATAGACCTCGCCGTCGCGAATATGCTTCGGGGCCGATGCCCCGTCGATCGCCTCCCCTTCGATATCCGTCGTGACGAAGATCCGATCTCCCCAGACGACGGGAGAGGAATGTCCGCGGCCCTCGATCGCCGTCTTCCAGAGGACGTTCTCGGTCGCGCTCCACTCGAGGGGCAGCCCCGTCTCGTTGGAAACCCCGTTGCGGCGGGGACCGCGCCACTGAGGCCAGTTAGCATCTTCGGCGGCGACGGCGGCGGCGAGGAGGAGGAAGAGAATGGGCATGGGAGGGGATGGTAGCCCGGCACCGCGGCTTCGATCCAGCGGTGTCGAAGGAATCGTCGCAAACGAAGCCGCAGAAGCACTCTACCAATGGACTTCTTGCTCTATTCGATCTTCTCGATCACAGCGCCACGAACTGGCCGCGTCGAGCCAGTGGCCAGGCCGGCGCTTCACGTGCCGCCCATTGGCACCCGTCGTCACGATTGATCTCGTAAAGTGGTCTGCTTCCTCCGGAGTCATTTCTTCTCCGCGACAAGAAGCAGTAGAACGTATGGCTCGCAGGAAAACGGGACGACATAGTCGTAGGGACGAACGAGGTGATGGACCCAAACGGTCGCCGATTGGTTTGGAACATGTCGGTGTAAACAGTCGGTCACCGGCGGGCGCCGCGCTTGCCATCCGCGCCCTTCCGCTGCAACGCGCTGATAGACCCCTGTCGCTGCGTCGTCGCAGTTCGTGCAACCGATCGCGGCATCGCCGCGAGGACGGATCGCAGGAGCGCGTTTACGGAGTCGGAGGTACGAAATACAGAAGCAACGTCGGGGTCCAACACTACCGCCACCGAACCTGCCGCAAATTGAGGGGCAAGGCGGTTTAGCTTGGCGCGACCGTAGTCGAACCGGTATTCGCGCCGGAGATCGTCGTCACCAGCACCCATCCTACTTCTTGTCTTCTTCCTCATGATCCTTTCGCTTTCTCTTTGTAGCTACCCTCGCGCTGATGAGCCGCACCCTCTCGCCTTGGTCTACGAAGCTGACAAGGAGGAGCTGCTGTTGAATCGAATGCCCACGATGATCTCGCGCACCTCGTCCTCGGAATGATCCGGGTCGTCATGGATGCGCGCATGCGGACCCATGAAGACGGTAAGCGCTTCCTCGAACGTGAAACCGTGCTCTAGCCGTCATCGCAAGGCAGCCCGAGGAACGAGGATGCCGCGATCCGTACATCCTCGTCTGTATGCGTGAGCAGCGCACGTACATCCGGAGTCAGCTCCTCGGCGTCGAAGTCGCAGCACCACCAACAGCACCTGTACACAACACCCGCCTCGGAGGAGTGCAGCCCTCGCTGAAGGTGCGGCAGCACCAGATTTCGCGGATGGGCGAGCAACGTGAACTTGATGTGCTCATACATGCCGAGCCCGGTGTTCTTGGACACAGCGTTCACCAGAAGCGGGAGGCAGCGGGGATCGGGGTGCGCCTGGAAGTGCTTCAATGCCCGGGCGAACGTGTCTCCTTCGGATTCCGTGATGACATCGTCTCCAGGCATGGGTTGACGGGCCTCAAGGAACGAAAGGTACTCTTCGGTGTTCATCTTTGCCAGCACCGCAGCTTGTCTGTCGAACACCCGGGATGAGCGGCGTGGCCACACCGGTTGTGGCAGCGCGGCACCTCCCGAAGCCTCTTCAGTCTCATTTCAGTTCTATTGCCGCACGAAGGGAAAGGCCGTCCGCGGCAAGCTAAGTCATGTCCTCTCCTCAGCAAGCACTTCTGCCTGGTGTTCTCGAAGGTAGCGCAGCAATTGCTGCCAACAGCGACTCTCGAGGGAGAATGTGCGCTCGTCCATTCTACTCAGGACGCTGCGCGCATCGTCATCGAGTTGCTCCATGACACAACTCCGCTGCGTCGCGTCCGCCGGAATGGGGACACCCTGGAAGACGCTGCAAGCCTGTAGCAGGACAGCGTGAACATCGGAAAGTCCAGTTCGACGAAGTGCATCGAGAGTTTCGGCCGTATAGCCTCCGACGGGGTTCAGGAAGTACTGCTGGTGGCCTCCGTTCCCGACCTCTCCGAGATAATGAAGAACCAAGTGAACATCGAACTCTGCTCGCGAGAGACCGAACCACTGATTCGATTCCGAACGACCCGGACGCGCGCACCAGAGCCCGTCGAGTTCATGCACTGCGGAACACTCGTTCTCACCACCGGCGAGCAGCCGCTGGAAATACTCCTCGCCGATCTTCATCGTCCCGCTTACGCCGCGTCGCGGCTATGGATGGGCATAACAGCTTGAGCAGCGGCACGGCGATGCCGCTCCCGACACCGACTCTCTGATTCCAAATGTCTCATGCCTTGCCGAAGGCAATGTGCCGTCTGCTCCAAGCCGATGATGCTACTCGGCTGGATGTGCGTGCTTGATTCAACATATCAATATTTGTATAATCGGGCGTGAGTGGATAAGCCTCTCTTCTGGCTGGGTTCCTCTCTCGACGATGTTCGAACGTTTCCCGCCCAGGCGCGAAGGAATGTCGCCTTCCAGCTCCGCAGGGTGCAGCAGGGACTCCAGCCGACCGACTGGAAGTGGATGCCCGCGGTGGGCACCGGCGTGCAGGAGATCCGGGTCCATGCGGGCACCGAACACCGGGTCTTCTATGTGGTTCGGTTCACGGAGGGCGTTTACGTCCTCCATGCTTTCGAGAAGCGCACTCGCAAGACTGCAAAACGAGACCTTGAGCAGGCGAGGAATCGCTATCGGGACCTGCTTAAGACGAGACGGGAGGAAGAACATGGCAAAACGTAAACATGGCTTGGCCCGGTCAAGCGGTAACGTCTTTCGGGATCTGGGCTTCAGTCCTGAAGAGTCTGAACACCTCCTGATCCGCGCGGATCTCATGA
>DAISKN010000002.1:0-28128 GCA_036820975.1 Acidobacteriota bacterium
TCGAGCGGCCGATCGAGATCGGGCTCAAGACCGAGGACGGGCTGGTCGAGATCCTGTCGGGGCTGGTCGGGACGGAATCCGTGGTGGTGGAAGGCTCCGACCTCCTCGCGAACGGTGTCCCGGTCGAGGACGCCGACCTGGGCAATCCCGAGACGCCGCCCGCCACGCGTCCGGAGGGACCAACCCCATGACCGAGCACGAGATCCCATCCCACAAAGCAGCGGACGAGGAGGAGGATCCCCAGAAGATCGCGACGGGGATGACCCTTGCGGATATTTCCATCCGGAACCACGTTTTCGCGTGGATCCTGATGTTCGCCCTCATCGGGTTCGGGACCCTCACGTTCACCGGGTTCGGTGACGTCATGAAGGGCCTGGGGATCAGCCAGAACCCCGACGTGGACTTTCCGGTGGTGAACGTCTCCATCACCTACGAAGGCGCTTCACCGGAGATCATGGAGACGGATGTCGTCGACATCGTCGAGGACGCCGTTACCTCCGCCGAAGGCGTCGCCGAGGTGAGGTCGACCTCTCGACAGGGGCAGGCCAACGTCACCGTGGAGTTCGACCTGAGTCGCAATATCGACGCCGCCCTTCAAGACGTGCAGACCCGGGTGGCGCAGGCCGGCCGGCGCATGCCGCGGGAGATCGATCCGCCGGTCATCACCAAGAACAATCCCGAGGACCAGCCGATCATGCGCCTGTCCTTCTCCGGGAACCGGCCCGTGACCTGGATGGCGGACTACGTCCAGAACGTGCTCCGGCCGCAGTTCCAGACGGTGGCCGGAGTCGGGGAAGTCTCCCTATCCGGATACCGCGAGCGCAACGTCCGGGTGTGGCTCGACGCGGTGCGCCTCGAAGCGCAAGGGCTCACGGTGCAGGATGTCGTGCGCGCCATCCAGCGCGAGCACATGGAAGTGCCCGCGGGACGGATCGAGACCCCGGAGCGTGAGCTGAACGTGCGCGCCGAGGGAGAAGCGCTCGACCTCGCCGCGTTCCGGAGCCTCGTGGTCTCTTATAAGGAAGGGGCCCCCGTCCGACTCGCAGACGTGGCGGTGGTCGAGGACGGGCTCGAGGACCGGAGGCGCATCGCCCGCGCGATGGGCCAGCCCTCGATCGGAATCCAGATCCAGAAACTGCGGGGATCGAACGCGGTCGAAGTGGGACGCGGCATCCGCGACAAGCTCGCGGAGATCCAGACCCAGCTTCCCGAGGGGCTGGTCCTGAACGTCAACTGGGACACGACTACCTTCATCGAGGAGTCCATCGAAGAGATTCTCTTCACCCTGGTCCTCGCGGCGGTCCTGACCGGGCTCGTCTGCTGGCTGTTCCTCGGCTCATGGTCGAGCACCGTCAACGTCGTTCTCGCGATACCGACCTCGATCCTGGGCACGTTCATCGTGATGTACTTCTTCGACTTCACGCTGAACACCTTCACCGTGCTCGGGCTCACGCTGGTCGTGGGCATCGTGGTCGACGACGCCATCATGGTGCTCGAGAACATCTACCGGCACCGGGAGGAGGGGAAGGGAAGAGTCACCGCCGCCTCGGTGGGAGCGCGGGAGATCACCTTCGCCGCTGCGGCCACCACCGCCGCCATCATCGCCATCTTCCTTCCCGTCGCCTTCATGAAGGGGATCATCGGGAGGTTCTTCTTCCAGTTCGGAGTGACGATCTCGGTCGCGGTGGCGCTCTCGCTCCTCGAAGCCTTGACCCTCACCCCGATGCGTTGCTCCAAGTTTCTCGACGTCGGCGAGCGCCGCGATCGCATCGGCGCTGCGGTGGAGCGGATGTTCGCGAGCGCCTCGCGCGGGTACCTGCGGGCGCTGCAACCGGCACTCCGCCACCGCGGGTTCGTGCTCCTCGGCGCCCTGGCGATTTTCCTGCTCTCGCTCGGAATCATCCCGCGCCTGCGGCAGGAGTTCGTTCCCAGCCAGGATTCGGGCCGTTTCGGGATGCGCTTTTTCACCCCGGTCGGCACCAGCATCGACGTGACCGACCGGGCCTTTCGCCAGCTCGAGGATTTCGTTTCCCAGCGGGGCGAGGTCCTTCGCTACCAGGGTTTCATCGGCGGGTTCGGCGGCGGGGACGTCAACTCCGGGCTCGTCTTCGTCACCCTGAAGGACCCCGGGGATCGGCCGCCGAGCCCCGAGACCGGCCGGCCGCTCTCCCAGCAGGAGTTCATGAACGTGCTGCGGGGCGCGGCGGCGGAGATCCCGGGGATTCGCGCGAGCATTCAGGATTTCTCGCAGTCCGGGTTCTCGGCATCCCGGGGATACCCGGTCGAGATCGCGGTCACCGGACGCGACTGGGCGACGCTCGCCGTGAAGTCGAACGAAATCATGGAATCCATGAGGCAGGAAGGCCTCGTGACCGATCTCGACAGTGACTACCGCGTGGGAATGCCCGAGGTCCAGGTGATCCCCGATCGCAACAAGGCCGCGGATCTCGGGATCAGCATGGCGACGGTGGGGGAGACCGTCAACGCCTCCATCGGGGGCGCGCGGGTCGCCCGCTTCAAGGACAAAGGAAGGCGCTACGACATCCGCGTGCGTCTGCTCGCCTCGCAGCGGCAGAGGCCGGAGGATATCAACCGCCTCCTGGTTCGTTCGCAGAACGGGAGCCTGGTGCGGCTCGGAGATCTGATCCGCATCGAGCAGAAGCCTAGCCTCCAGGCGATCACCCGGCGCAACCGCGAGCGGGCGATCACCATCTTCGGAAACCCGGCGCCCGGGGCATCGCAGGGCGAGGCGATCAACGTCTCGCTCGCCAAGGCGCAGGAGATCCTTCCTCCCGGCTACCGCGCCACCGCCTCGGGAACCAGCAAGACGTTTCAGGAGTCCTTCCAGTCGCTGGGTTTCGCCCTGGTAATGGGTGTCATGGTCGCGTACATGGTGCTCGCGAGCCAGTTCAACGCGTTCACCCACCCGTTCACGGTGCTTCTCGCGCTCCCGTTCAGCGCCTCGGGGGCGCTCCTCGCCCTCTGGATCGGGGGCCAGAGCCTCAACATCTACAGCTTCCTCGGGCTCATCCTGCTGATGGGGATCTCGAAGAAGAACTCGATCATGCTCGTGGATTTCACCAACCAGATCCGCGCCCGGGGTGTCGAGCGCCATGAGGCGATCCTCGAGGCCTGTCCCATCCGCCTGCGGCCGATCCTCATGACCTCGACGGCGATGATCGCGGGCGCTCTGCCCCCCGCGCTCGCCATCGGACCCGGCGCCGAGCTCCAGAGGCCGATGGCGATCTCGCTCGTCGGCGGAATCATGGTGTCGACTCTCTTGACGCTCTTCGTCGTGCCCGCCGCCTACAGCATCATCGACGACATGGTGGTCTGGAACGAGACGAGGAGGAAGAGGGGAACGGGCCTCTTCGCGGGAGTGCTCGAGGTCGTTTCGCGCCGGCCGAGGGCCGGGACCACGAACTGACCAAGGCCCCGACGACTTGCCCCGGGACGTTGCCCGACGAGCCCACCCACTCGCTCGAATACGCGCCTGCGCCCCTTGGCGCTTGTCCACTGAGGCTCCTTGTCAAGAGGCTCGGCCGCGTGCAGGCTCGTGGGATCATCCTCGGCGCGCGCCGCCTGCCGGATTTCGACTTCGTGGAGCTCGCGGGAGACCGGGTACTCCTGGGAGGCGAGGCGGTGACCGTGTTGGCGCGGCGAGAACGGGCGAGCGCCCCCGACCCGGCCGCGATAGGATGCGCGGTCATGAAGATCCGGTTGGTCTCGACGCTCTTCCTCCTCTCGGCGCGGCTCGTTCCTGCGGAGAGCCACCGGCTCCCGCTCGCGCCCGAGAACGTCCATTGGGGTTACTTCGACGCCACACGTGGGCCCGTGCTCCGGGTCGCGTCCGGCGACGTCATCGAGATCGAAACGATGGTCGCCCGAGGGCTCGAGCGTATGGAGCTCGCGGGAGCGTCGCTCGACGATTTTCCCGAGTCGATGCGGCGCGTGGAATCGGAGGTGAGGGAGCGGGGGCCGGGCGCCCATCCGCTGACCGGCCCGATCTACGTCGAAGGTGCCGAGCCCGGAGACGTCCTCGAGGTCCGAATGGAGGCCATCGATCTCTGGATTCCTCTGGGTGTCTGCGGATTTCTTCCCGACGGGGGGACGCTTCCCCACGAGTTCCCTTACGCGGCGCTGAAGCTTTTCCACCTGGACCTCGAATCCCGGACCTCGGAGCTCGGACCCGGAGTCGTGGTGCCTCTCGCGCCGTTCTTCGGCACGATCGGTGTCGCGCCGCCGCGCCTGCGAGGACGGGTCTCGAGCGGACCTCCTGGACACCACGGAGGAAACTTCGATTTGAAGGAGCTCATCGCAGGAACGAGCGTCTTTCTCCCGGTGCACGAGCCGGGCGCCCTCCTGTCGATTGGAGACGGCCACGCGGCACAGGGCGATGGAGAGGTGAGCGGAACCGCCATCGAGACCTCGCTCAAGGGACGCATCCGCGTGATCCTCCACAGTGGCCGGGGCTCGTTCCTCTGGCCGCGCGCGGAAACCCCGACTCACTACTTGAGCCTCGGATTGGACGAGGACCTGGACGAAGCCGCGCGCATCGCCACCTCGGAAATGGTCCGATTCCTCGCGGACGAAAAGGGACTCTCTCGTGAAGACGCTTACTTCCTCGCCTCCGTCGCCGTCGACCTCCGCGTGACCCAGCTCGTCGACGGCACGAAGGGAGTCCATGCGATGGTCGAGAAGTCGCTCTTTCGTTGACCTTGGATCCGCCGCGATCGTCGGTCCCGGTTTACGTCGTGGACTCCGCGGCTTTCCGCCGGTAGAATGCGGCGTCGCTTCGATCGAAACACCTGCCAAGGAGTCGACTATGGCTATCGACCGCAGGCAGTTCCTGACGGTCGCCGGCGCCGCCGCCGCGACCACCGCGCTCCCCTCGAAGGCCAGCCTGTTCTCGGGCCCGAGCGATCCTGCCTCCCTTCGCTCCCATTACCCCAGGGCGGTGCAGCAAGTCTACCTGGACTGCGCGGCGCACTGCCCGCTGAGCACCCACGTCCGCGCCGGGATGGAGAAGTACATGGACTTCCACATGTACGGCTCCGCGGAAGGACGTGAGGCATACGTCGAAGAGGCGATGGGGGCCGTGAAGCATCAGTTCGCGCGCTGGGTCCACGCGAAACCTACGGAGGTGGCTTTCGTCCCGAACACGAAGGCCGGTGAATGGACCGTCTTCAACGGCCTCGATCTCCAGCGCACCGGGGGCAACGTCGTCACCAACGACCTGCACTATGCGGGGTCGATTCACAGCTACATCGGTCACCAGAAAGCGGGAATGGACCTCCGTATCGTCAAGGCGCGGAACTGGACCATCGATCTCGAGGACCTGGACGCCGCCATCGACAAGAACACGAAGTTCGTGGCCATCACCCTCCTTTCCAACGTCAACGGTCATATCGAAGATGCGAAAGCGATCTGTGAGATCGCGCATGCGAGCGGCGCATACGTCTACGCCGACATCATCCAGGCGGTGGGCGCCATTCCCGTCGACGTTGCTGCACTCGGCCTCGACTTCGCCGCCTGCTCCAACTACAAGTGGCTCACCGGCGTGCGAGGCTCGGGCTTCCTCTATGTGCGCGAGGATCTCCAGGGGCGGGTGGTGAAGGACCTGCTCTACCCGGGCTACGTCTCCTTCAACTATCCGCCCTGGGTCGATTCGGCCGATCGCTCCCAGGATGAATTCCCGTACCAGACGCCGACGGACGCGTCGCGCTACGAGCCTGGCAATACAAGTCGCGAAGGTTACTGCGGTCAGTACGAAGCGTTCCGGGTACTGGAAGGAATCGGCATCGACAACCTGCTGGCGCACACGATGCCGCTCGTCGATCGGATCCGCAGGGAACTCCCCGAGAGCAAGTACCGGTGCATCACGCCCCCGGGCACCCGAGGTCCGTTGATCGTATTCATCCCCGCCGACTACGCGGGCACCAAGGCAAAGCTCGAGAGAGCCGCTATCCAGGTGACGATGACCGGCAACCGCCTTCGAATCTCGCCGAGCTTCTTCAACAATCAGGAGGACGTCGACAGACTCCTCGACGCGCTGATCTAGGCCCGGCGAGAGGCTCGCTCCTGACGCTCTTCGTCGTGCCGCCTACAGCATCACCGACGACATCGTGGTCTGGAACGGGGCGAAGAGAGAAGGACGGGAACGGGGTTCTTCGCGGGGACTCGAAGCGGTCTCCCGGCGGCCGAGGCGGGACCACGAACTCGCCGAGGCCGCGGGTGTGGGGCCCGCGGCACTCACGCACTAATGCGTGCGGAGGTCGAAGGCGGCGAGCGTCCTCTCGTTCCGCAAGTAGATCACTCCGTCCGCGAGCGCCGGATAGGCCCGGACGGTTCCGGACAGAAGCGGAGCCCGGGCGAGCACCCGGAAGGCTCGCGGGGAGGCTTCGGCGACGACGAGCTCTCCCGATTCTCGCACGATGAGGAGCTTGTCGGAGGCAAGAGTGACCGTGCCCGCTCCGAAGCCCTCTTCGCTCCAGAGGACCTTTCCCGTGACGAGCTCGACGGCCCGGAAGCTCTGGCCGTACTCCTGCCGCCCGTGAAACCCGAAAAGCACCTGGTCGCGATGGACGGCGGTCGCGTAGTGACTCGACAGCGCCTCGTCCGAAGACCATAGCTTCGTCAGGCCTGAGGGTCCCAGGCGAAGCGCGGCGGCGCCGGTGCCGTAGCTCGCCGAAAGGAAGATCACGTCTCCGACGACGAGAGGCACTGCGGCATTCACCGAAGCTCGCGACCGCGAGCGCCAGAGAAATTGATGTTTCACCGTGCCCTTCGCGGGGTCGACGATCTCGAGGCCGCTCCGGGTGTAGAAGAGAGCGAGCCTCTCGCCGCCGAAGTCCGCGGCCGTCGGGGAGGAGTAGCTCGCCTCGTCGTCGGTCGCCGTCCACAGAAGGCTGCCGGTCCTGGCGTCGAAGGCGGCGAGCCCCGCCTGGGGCCCTCCCACGTTCAGGAGCACGCGGCCCTCGATGACCAGAGGAGAGCCCGCCGCGCCGAAGAAGTTCTTGGGTACTTTGAATCGTTCGGCGGTCGCCACGGACCAGAGCGGCTTTCCCGTCTCGAGCTCGACCGCCGACAGGACCCCCTGGGCGCCGAAGGTATATACCACGCCCTCCGCGACGACGGGCACCGAGCGCGGTCCCTCGTCGAAGCCGAAGTCGTCGCGGTAGGTCGTCTCGTAGTCGTGTCTCCACTGGGGAGCTCCGGTCGAAGCCTCGAGAGATTCGAGGATCTCGCGGTTCGCCGTTCGATGAAAGAGAAGGAGCCGATTTCCCGCTACCACCGGACCGGCGAAGCCCTGGCCGACCTTCTTCTCCCATACGCGCCGCGGGCCGCCTTCGGGCCACTGGATGGCGATCGGGGGGCCCGAGTAGACGCCGTTTCGCTCGGGGCCGAGAAACTGGGGCCAGTCGCTGGCCGCGGCGAAAAGGAGGATCGCGAGGGCGGCGAAGCTCTTCACCGGGGCCCGTAGACGATGACGTAGTCGAGCCAGAGTCGCGCGGCGCTCGACGGGTTCGCGATCCGCACCCGGGCTTCGTGGTGTCCGGGGGCGAGCTCGTAGCGATAGACGGGAATGAAGCGCCTCGCGTTCTGGTTGGTGGGAAGGTCGAAGCTCTCGACGAGAGCTCCGTCGACGAAGAGCTCGGCCTTCACCACGTGGTCCTTCCCGTCCCTGGAGCGCGCCTCACCCCCGGCGGCGAACCCGATGCCGTCGAAGGCGAACGTGGTCTCGTCCTCGAACTCGCGCCCGAGGAGGATCTCCGCGACCGGATAGTGCCCCTCGAAGTTCCGCTCGAGCGGCACCGCCTTCGGCTCTTCCACGGGAATCTCGACATCGCGCTCGCCGACGCTGCCTCCGCGCCGCGCGATCGACTGGAGCGCGTGGCGATAGGAGAGGTCGTAGGCCTCGCGGAGGGACGTCCGGGTATAGGGGAAGTCGAGGGGCTCGATCGCCGCGAGGCCCGCCTTCCAGTGTTTTGGAATTCCCTGGTAACTCAGGACGACTCCGAGGATGCCCGCGGCGGAGGAGGGATTGCAGTCGGAGTCCTGTCCGGCGCGCGTCGAGACCTCGAGGGTCTTTCCGAAATCCCCGCCCCCGTACAGGAGACCCATCACCACATACGCGGCGTTCAGCTTCGCGTCGATGTTGAACGCGCGGAAGACGCCGATGGGACTTCCGATGTCCTCGGACCACTTCTTCTCGATCTCGAACCAGGTCTCGCGCCAGTCGTCCGGGTACTGCCGGTGCCAGCGGATGACGTCCTCGATCGTCTGGCGAAACGTGCTCTCGCGCGGAATCGTCTCGAGGGCTTTTTCGACGACGCTCTGCACGTCATCGGTGACGAAGGCGAGAGCGTACATGGCGGCGACGTAAACCCCGCCGTAATAGCCGTCGCCGTGGTTCATGACGTGTCCGACGCGGTCCGAGATCTCGGCGGCGCCGTTCGGCATCCCGGGGCTCATGAGTCCGGCGAAGTCGGCCTCGATCTGGAAATCGATGGAATCGGCCTCGGGGTTGTTCCGCCAGTGGCCGGAATCCGGAGGGCCGATCCCCTGGAGCACGTTGTACCGCGCCATCTGGTTCGCGTGCCACAGGAGGTAGTCGCGATGGGCGAAGGCGTCGGCGAAATCGGAAGCCCTGGCGTCGGGCCCCTTTTCCTCGAGGACTTCCACGAACGTGAGGTCCATATAGATGTCGTCGTAGAGCCCGGGAATCTTCTGGAAGGTCTCGAGGAGGTAGCCGTCGTACCAGGGAATGGGCTCGTACGGCTGGATCATCGTCCCGTTGTAGCGGAACTCGGTAGGTCCGCCGAAGGTGACTCCGATCGTCTGACCGGCCCAGCCGCCCGCGATCTTGTCTTTGAGCTCTTCCAGAGACAGCCGCGTGGTCTGGGCCGTCGCCTCGCCGGCGGCGAGCGCGCAGCCGAGGAGCACGAGGAGAGAGCGTCTACTCACCGCGGGAGATTCTATCCCGATTCCGGCCCTTCGCCTCCCTGCGAGTACTCGGGAAACCTCGCCCGGAACTCCACGGCGGCGGTGAAGACCTGGAGGCAGGGCTCGCAGGCGTTCAGGTGGGCGAGGAGGCGTTCACGGTCTCCGGGCTCCGATCGGCCTTCGAGGAGCGCGGCGAGCTCTTCGGCGGGGGGACATTCCGGGGGCACGGTGGATTAGACGGGCGCGGCCGGGAATTTCCGTCAGGTTTCCTCGAAATCCAGCGGCCCGCGAATCCCGGCTTTTTCCAGCCGCTTGCGAAGCCTCTTCTTCATGTGCTCGACGCGGCGGTACAGGTCCTTCACCGGAAGTCTCAACGCGGCGGCGATCTGGTTCGGCGGGAGGCCATTCAGGAAGCGCAGCCGGGCGATCAGCCGGTCTTCCTCCGAGAGCCCCAGCAACGTCCGATCGAGGACCTCTCGGAGCTTGCGCCTCTCCTCCGCGCGCTCCCTTTCCAGGATTCCCCGATCCGCGCCGCCGGTCCCCGCCGGGAGAGACGCGGGAAGGGGCGTGAGGGCGCGGGCGCGCCGGGGCCGGGAAGGAAGCTGGCTCGCGATCTCGAGCAGCGCGTCCTCGGAGAGCGAGGTCTTCTTGCGGCTGAGGAGGAGCTGAACCGCTTCGTGCGCCGTGTAGCCCTCGCGGAAGAGCAGGGAATCGAGCTCCACCGCCTCCGGACCGAGCTCGATGGCGCGGGCGCTCGGCCGCCATTTGCCCCACCGGGCGATCTGGTAGTCGATCGACAGCCGCTCGATGACCACGGTGAGGTACGTCCGCAGCGATGCCCTTCCTTCGTACTTCTGGAGGATGGCGTACTCGTTGTCCATGAGCTTGAGAAACGTCCAGGAACGGAAGTCTTCCGCCTCCTCGCGCGGAAGCCTCCGACGGCGGGATATATAGGCGATGACCTCGCGTACCATCGGCAGCTCCGATTCGAAGAGCTCACGCGGAGTCATGGATTCTCGCCATGCTAACTCCGGCCCCTGCCGCGAGTGGGACCGCGCTGTGCGGGCGCTTCTGCGGGTCGATCGGACGGGTCAGGCCCTGGAGTACATCGTCTTTCCCCCGACGACGGTGCGCACGATGGGGATCTCCTTGATCTTGTCGGGGTCGACCTCGTTCGGGTGCTGTCCCAGGATCACGAAGTCCGCGTACTTGCCGGCTTCGATCGAGCCCTTCACGTCCTCCTCGAACGAAGCGTAAGCGCCGTTGACGGTGCAGATCTTGAGAGCCTCGTCGAGAGAGATCCTCTGGCTCGGGCCCCACACGCGGCCCTCGACGTCCTTTCGCGTGACCATGCTCTGGAGCGCCATCATCGGCTCGAAGGGACCGGGAACGTAGTCGGAGGCCGGTGCCACGGGAATGCCGTAGTCCAGAAACGACCGGTGGGCGAACATCCACTCCATCTTTTCCGGCCCGTACTCCTCCCAGTTGCGGCCGTGGTAGTGGGCGTAGGTATAGAACGGGGCCGGTATCGAGCCCGTGGCCTTGATTCGGCGCAGGAGGTCGGGGTTCACCAGGGAGCAGTGCTCGAGGCGGTGGCGGGCGTCGGGTCGGGGCCATTTCGCGAGGACGCGCTCGTAGGCCTTCAGCACCATGTCGATGGCGAGATCCCCGTTCGCGTGGATTCCGATCTGGAAATCGTGCTGGTGGGCGTCGTCGACCGCGTCGTAGATTTCCTCCTGGGTCATGGTGAGGATGCCGTGGTCGTCGGGCCGGCCCACGTAGGGCGTCGACATCGCCATGGTGCGGCCTGAAGCCGATCCGTCCGCACCGAACTTCACCCCTCCGACCTTGAGCCACTCGTTTCCGAACCCGGTGTAGAGGCCCGCGGTCTTGCACCCTTCGAACATCGAGCCCCGGACCATCATGTAGACCCGCATGCGGAGCTCGCCGGCGTTGAGCGCGTCCTGGTAGGCGATGGCGGAATCCGTGCCGCAGCTCGCGTCGTGAACCGAGGTGAGTCCGGAGGCGGTCATGAGCCGGGAGATGAGCTCGGCGCCCGCCTTCCGCTGCTCGCGCGTCGATCCGGAGGGGACGACCTCGCTGAAGAGGTCGTTGGCGCGCTCGGCGACCTTCCCCGTGAGCTCCCCGTTCTCCTTGTAGATCTTCCCCCCGGGAGGGTCGGGGGTGTTCACCGTGACCCCCGCCTTCTCGAAACCCTTGCTGTTGTACCAGTAGACGTGCCCTCCGCGGTGGGAGATGAAGACGGGATGGTCGGGCGCCGCCTCGTCGAGCTCCTTGCGGGTGATCTGCCGGCCCTCGCGCACCTTGGTGTCGTCGTACTTGAACCCGAGCACCCACTCTCCCGGCGGAGTCTCCGCGGCGCGCTTCCGGATCGCGTCCTGGATGGCGGCGATGCTCCGGAGATCGAGGTTGACCGAGACCAGCTCGCGCACGCCGCCCGATGCGGGGTGGGAGTGGGCGTCGATGAATCCGGGAGTGACCGTCATCCCCCCGGCGTCGACGATCGTCGTCTCGCGCGACGTGAGGTTCCGCACGTCGCCGTTCGAGCCGACGGCGACGAAGCGGCCGTTCTTCACGGCGAAGGCCTCGGCCCGCGGAAGCGAATCGTCCATCGTGAGGACGCGCCCGTTGACGAGAACGACGTCGGGCCGGGTCGCGTCGATGGTCCCGCCGGACTGCGATCGCGCCTTCGAGGACAGGAGTCCCAGGCCGGCGGCCCCGGCGCCCGACAGTCGGAGGAACTCGGAGCGGGTGTATTTCCTGTTCTGGTTCATGCTCATTTCTCCCGGGGCGTTCTTATACCACGCGCGAATTCCAGATTGCGGCGGAACATCTCGTCCCCCGGCCGGAGAGAGACCGCGCGCTCGAAGGCCTCGAGGGCGGGCTCGAGCTCGTCTCTCTGCAGCAAAAGGGCGCCGAGCTCGTTCCACGAATCGGCGTCCGCCGGGTCGAGGGCGACGGCGCGGCGGAGTGCTTCGATGGCGCGGGGCGCTTCCCCGAGCTTTCTCGCCGCGGTCGCTAGCCCGACCTCGGCCGCGGCGGAGGGTGCGAGCGCGAGGCTCTTCTCGAAGGCGGCGGCGGCGATCTGGAGCCTGCCGGAAGCGAGGAGAGCCTGGCCGTGCTCGAGGTGGAGGACCGAGTAGCCGTCGTAGATGACGGCCGCGGCCTCGTACTCGCGGATCGCCTCGGCGAGATTCCCCGCGAGACGGTGGCAGCGCGCGAGGTACAGATGGACCTCGAAGGAGAGGATGTCCCGCGACGCCAGCTCTTCGAGGAGGGGCTGTGCGGCGCGATAGTCCCCGCGATCGAAGCGGGCGATGGCGTCCCGGAGCTTGCGGCCGAAGTCCGAGTATTTCGCGATCTCGTCCTTGGGGTCGGCTCCGGTTCCCTTGCCCGGCGCGGTGCCGACGTACCCGAGGCTCGCGAGCCGTTCGATATCCCCCGGATCGAGGGCCGCCGCGGCCGACGGCTTCTGCTCGCCAGCCTTCTGGAGCTCCGCGAAGAGCCGTCTAGCGACGTCCTTTCGCTCCTGCGAGACGTCCCGCGCTTCCCTCGGGTCGGAGTCGAGGTCATAGAGCTCGGCGCGCGGGGCGAAGATGAGCTTCATCGGACCTTCGCGGATGCCCCGAAGCGGCGCCCATCCGAAATGGAAGTTTCCATAGTAGGACTCGAAATAGAGCGGCTTTCGCGCCGGGGTCGAGAGGATCCCCGTGTCTCCGAGTAGAAACGGCGCGACGTCGACGAGACTCACGGGCTCGCGCTCCACCCGGCCCGCCGGAATTCCCGGTCCTCGAACGATGAGCGGCACCCGCAGCGTCTCCTCGTACACCAGGACTCCGTGCTCGTCCTCTCCGTGATCTCCCAGCCCCTCGCCGTGATCCGCGGTCGCGACTACGAGGGTCGAGTCGAGGAATCCCCGGGAGCGCAATCGGTCGACGATCCGGCCCACCTGCGCGTCCGCGTAGGCGATCTCCCCGCGATAGCCCTTGCCCGCGAACGGGCCCGGCGGATCGTAGGGCGCGTGGGGATCGTAGAAGTGAACCCAGAGGAAGAAAGGGGCCTTCGCCGTCGTCAGAAACTCGAGCGCTTCCGCCGCGACCCGTTCCGCGCGGCGCTCCGCTTTCGATCCGACGAGATCGCTCCTTCCCGAGATCGACCCGTCGCCGAATACGTCGAAGCCGGCTTCGAGCCCGCTCCCTCGGCCCAGGAGAAAACTGCCGACGAACCCCGCCGTGTGGTAGCCCGCTTCCTTGAGCCGCGTCGCCAGCGTCGGAAGAGAGGCGTCGAGCTTCGCCGGCAGGTTGTCGCGGATCCCGTGCTCCGGGGGGTAGAGGCCGGTGAGGAGGCTCGCGTGCGCCGGACGTGTCAGGGGCACGGTGGAGATTGCGTTCTCGAAGCGCAGCCCCTCGGACGCGAGCGCGTCGAGAGCGGGAGTGGAGCCCGGAGGGGCGCCGTACGAGCCGAGGTGATCGGCGCGAAGGGTGTCGATGGTGACGAGAACCACGTTCGGCCGAGGAAGAGCCGAGAGGACGATCGCGAGGAGGATCATTTCCGGACCAGCCTGAGGAGCTTCGACTCGAAGAGACCCTCGACGAGAGGCGGCTCCGAGCGGACCTCCCCGCACCAGAACGCGGCGTCGGAGAGGAGCTCGTGGGTGGCCCGGAGCTGGCCGTCCAGAGAGAACAGAACGCCGTCCGGTCGAAGCCGGGGCCAGAGCTCCTTCACGCAGGTGCGCGTCGACTGTTCCAGATCCACGTCGAGGACCACCACGTCGAATGGGCCCTCGATCCGCGGCAGCACGTCGGCGAACCAGCCTTTCTCGAAGCGGCATACTTCGGGGGCGCCGTACTTCTCGACGGTGCGTCGGACCGACGTGAGTCTCCCGCGAAAGGCCCCGGCGCGAAACTCGGTCGTCCGGCCGTCGAGGAGCTCGTGGCGCTCGTCGTTCTCCGGGATTCCCTGGAAGGAATCGCAGGCGATGAGCGATCCCCCGGCCATCCGCACCGCCAGGCTCAGCTTCGCCGTACTGGCGCCGTAGCCGCATCCGGCCTCGAGCACCACCGGGCTCCGCCCGGCGCGGACGAGAATGGCCCGCGCGACCCGGAGCATGTCCGTGAGCGTGTGGTAGCCGCGGACGGCATTGGTCGCGCGCACGAAGTGACGGATGAGCCCGAGCCGCGCTCCCAGCGGGACGGAAGGGAGGTCCTTCGTGAGCACGAGCTCGATCGCGGCGCTCCGGTCCCGCGTCGCCAGGTACTCGAGAGACTTGAGGCTCCGGTACAGCGACCCCGGACCCCGCCTCAAGGAAGCCCGAGCGCGACCCACTCCGCGGGAACTTTCTTGCCGCCGATGGCGACGACGATGTATTGCTTGCCTTCGAACAGGTAGGTCATGGGCGCTCCGGTGGTGCCCGCGGGAAACTCTGTCTCCCAGATCACGTTGCCCTTGGCCTTGTCGTACGCGCGGAACTTCGTGCCCCACATTCCTTCGCGGATCCCGGGAATCGCGTCCCCGCCCTCGCCGAGAAAGAGGAGCGTCTTGGTCACGAGAGGCGCGGCCCGTCCGGGAATCCCGAGCGGCGGGAGGCTCAGATCCTTCAGCAGGGGATGGTGGCGCGGCCCGTCTCCATTCGCGGTCATCCAGAGATGCTCGCCGCGGTTCATGTCGATCGCGGTGATGCGCCCGTAGGGAGGCTTCACGATGGGGATGCCGTCGATGAGCGGGTAGTCGTCGTCTTCCTCACCGGTGACGGCGTAGTCCAGGGTCGCCTCGGCCTCCGTGGGCTGCGAGAGGTGATAGATCGAAGGCCAGGTGTGCGAGACCGCGTAGTAGACGCCGGTCTCGGGGTCGAACGCCCCGGTGTTCCAGTTTCCCGCGCCCCACCAGCCGGGGTTCGCGATCGTGCCTATCTTCCCCCCGGGGTCGGCGCTCTTCACGGACGGCGGGGTGAACATCGGACCGAGGACGAGCCGGCTCGCGATCTCTTTCGCGCGGCGCGCGAGCTCCGGGGTGAAATCGATGAGATCCTCCTCCGTGAAGCCCTGGCGGTCGAACGCTGCGGGCTTGGTGGGGAAGGGCTGCGTCGGTGAGAGGTGCTCGCTCGGGACTTCGGAGGCGGGCACCGGCCGCTCCTCGATGGGCCAGACCGGCTCACCCGTCTTTCGATCGAAGACGTAGAGAAACGCCGTCTTGCTCGGCTGCATCACCGCGTGGATTCGCTTCCCGTTCACGGTGATCTCTCCGAGGGTCGCGGGTCCGACGGTGTCGTACTCCCAGACGTCGTGATGCACCATCTGGAAGTGCCAGACCTTCTTTCCCGTCTTCGCCTCGAGCGCCACAAGGCTGTTGGAGTAGAGGTTGTCTCCGGGACGATGGCCTCCGTAGTAAGCGGCGGTCGGCGCGGTCAACGGAATGTAGACGTAACCGAGCTCCTCGTCGGCGGAAACGCAGCACCAGGATCCGAGATCGCCCGAGAACTTCCACGACTCCTCGCCCCAGGTCTCGTTACCTTCCTCTCCGGGAGGCGGCACGACGTGGAACGTCCAGAGGAGCTTCCCCGTCCGCGCGTCGAAGCCTCGCACGTCCTCTGGTGCCGCTTCGCGCTTCACCCCGCCGTCGCCCGCCCCACCCGTTATTCCGGCGACCACGACGACGTCGGAGACCACGATCGGGCCCGCCGTCCAGTTGAAGAGGCCGGCGAGCGGAGTCTCCCAGTGCAGGCTCACGCGCCCCCGATCGCCGAAGTCGGGGACGAGCTTTCCCGTCTTCGAGTCGACGGCGTAGAGATACTCGCCCCGCGCGACGAACAGACGCATGTGGGCTCCGTTCCTCCAGTAGTCGAGCCCGCGCGGGCTCTGGCCCGCCGCCTCGTCGATGTTCGGCGCGTAGGGCTCCTGCTCCCAGATCGTCTCGCCCGTCCCGGGGTGAATCGCCGCGACCAGGCCGACGCCGTTCGGCGCGTAGAGGACCCCATCCACGAAGATTGGAGTCGACCGCAGGTTCCCCGAGACCCTGAGCTCGGCGTAAGTCTCCTTCATCGTCGAGCTCACCGCCGGCCGCCGCCAGAGGACGGTGAGCTTCGAGACGTTGTCGGGTCCGATCTGATCGAGAGGAGAGTACCGGGTGAAGGCGCGATCCGCTCCGAAGTAGCTCCATTCGCGCGCTTCCGAAGCAGCGCCCAGGAACCCGCCCAAAAGAAGACCAATTATCGTTCGCTTCACTTTCACAGCCTCCGACTCTTCGCTTGCCAGTGCTTTTCCAGGTTTCCGATCAGCTGCTCGCTGAGGTGACAGTAGGCCTGCTGGCGCGCGTAGGTCGCCATGTAGCGCCGGAACGTGTCCAGGGGCTCGAGCTGCACCCGAAGGGCCTTCCGGTTGCCCGAGGCGCTCACCATTCCCGAGCCGAGGGCGTTCGCTACGGCGCGCTCGACCGCTTCGTCGATCTCCTCCGGCGAATGCACCTCGTTCACCAGCGCCTTCGCGTCCGGCTCCTCCACCCCGAAGGTGCGATCGAACAGGATCGCCTGGCGCGCCATCCGCTCTCCCATGAATCGAGGGAGCCTCAGGTTGGCGGCCCCGGGGATGATGCCTTCCTTGCGCGCGGGGAGATTGAAGTACGAGCCCTGCTCCGCGATCACGTAGTCGACGACGAGGAGAATCTGGCATCCCCCTCCGATCGCGAACCCGTCGACCACCGCCATCCAGGGCTTCTCGAGAGTGGTCTCGAGCCCGTCGAGGCTCTGGGGCTCGAGCGCGAGGCCGCGATAGAGCTTGTGGACCAGACCGAGGTCGCGCACGAGATAGAAAAGGTAGGAGATCTTCCCGTGGTAGAGCCGGGTAAGGTTGATTCCCGACGAGAAGATGCGGCGCCCCGCGTACTTCGGATGCTCGACGGGATCGCCTCTCAAGACCCCCATCTTGAGGCCGGGGTGCAGCAGCACCAGGTCGATGGCCGCTTCGAGCGGCCCGCGGGTCTCGTCGTCCTCGGCATTCAGGAAGCGGGGGTGCTTCATGAAGACGTAGCCGACTTCGCCCCGCGCCTCGACGCGCGCGGCCCCGAGGTCGACGGCGCCCCGGGCTTCGAGCTCGGGAAGCCTCGTCCACGCTTCCTCCGTCGGAGCGAGCATGCTCGAGACCAGATGAGCGCCGATCCCGGGATCGCTCAGAAGCTCGGAGACGAGGATGCCCTGCGGGATCTCGCGGCCGTCCTTGTCCATCTGCATCCGCTCGGCCTCACGCGCGACTTCCTCGCGCGTGGGGACCAGGCCGGGCCAGAGCTCGGCGGCCCGGTAGACGAGGTCGTCCACGCGGACCCGCCGCTTCATCCCTTCCGTCAGCCGGTCGTAGATCTCGGCGCGGTTTTCGCGAGCGAGTGCTTGCGACCGAGCGAGGAGAGAGTCGCGGATGCCGTTCGCGGCCGTCCGTTCCTCCGCGCTCCGGCGCGAACGGAGCGGCAGGGCGTCGAGGCGCGCCCATCCCCGGGCGCATTCCCGCGCCGCATCCAGGTCGACGGTCACGGCACCTCTCTGGAGTTGTAGTGGAGATGGGCGATCTTCCACTTCCCGTCGCGCTTGTACCAGACGTCGGTCTCGTAAGCCTTCTCCCTGGTCTTTCTCCCGTCGGCTTGTCGGGTGATGACGTCCAGGACATAGGTGGCGACCGCGGCATCCCCGCCGGGTGAAACCTGAACCCGGAGGTCGGAGATCGCGTTCTTCTCGACCCCCCCTCCGCCCTGGATGAGCGCGTACCAGTCCTTCTTGTAGTCCGCAAGACTCACCCGCCCGCTCTCGAACCACTGGGTGACGTCGTCGGCATAGTACGAGAAGTACTCCTCGAGATCGTTTCGCTCGTACGCCTGGTTGAAGGCGACGACGAGCTTCTCGATCTCGCTCGCCGTCGATGGAGCCTGCACGGCTCCGCCGGTGGAAAGCAGCAGGAAAAGGGTGGTTGCGATCATCGAATGGCCTCCCGTTTTGTGGTCGATGCGATGCGGACGAATTGTACTAGAATGCCGCTCGCGCGGAGAGCCCTCCTCCAGGAGTACGAGGTCATGAGCACAGCTGCCGCCGGCGTCGAGTTCGAGGTAGGCGAGCGTTTGCGCGCCCTTCGAGAGGCTTTCGGTCTTTCCCAGCGCGCCCTCGCCCGGAGGAGCGGCGTCGCCAACGGTCTGATCTCGATGATCGAGCTGAACCGCACCAGTCCATCCGTCGCCACCCTCAAGAAGATCCTCGACGGGATTCCGATGACTCTCGCCGATTTCTTCGCCGGGAACGTCCCCACCAATGAGGAGCAAGTCATCTACCGCGCGGAGGAGCTGGTCGAGATCGGAAGAGAGGGCATCTCCTACCGTCAGGTCGGGCGCAGCCTGAAACGCCGCGCGCTCCAGCTCCTGCACGAACGTCTCGATCCCGGCGCCGACACCGGGGTGGACATGCTCCGCCACGAAGCCGAGGAATCGGGCGTGGTCCTGCGCGGCAAGCTCGAGCTCACCGTCGGCGGCCAGACCTACGTTCTCGGTCCGGGAGACGCGTATTACTTCGACAGCCGGCTTCCGCATAGATTCCGTAACGTCGGGGGCGACGTCTGCGAGGTGGTGAGCGCCTGCACGCCCCCAAGCTTTTGATGGCCTCCAAAATATTGGACGGGTACCCGACAATTAGCGACGAATAACGGGAATTTTCCTCCCGTGGTCTCGAGAGACTCTCAAAATTTTGATTGACTGTCTACTGGCGGCGAGGGTATAAGCCCCGGCAACAGGCAGGATCTATTTTCCGGCTCTTCACTCCCCAAGGAGGGTGATGTACATGAGAAAACCGAGCCTTACCGTTCCCGCGCTCGTCGCGGCTCTTTCGATCGCAGGCTCGAGCTTCGCGCAGATCTCGACTGGCGGCATCCGGGGGATCGTGAGGGACGCGACCGGCGCCGTTCTCATCGGTGTGACCGTCGAGGCCGAGAGTCCGGCGCGCATGGGCGGCGCCGCGGTCGCCATCAGCAACGGGCAGGGACTCTATCAGTACCAGGGGCTGCCCGTCGGCGTCTACACCGTTACGTTCACGCTCTCGGGCTTCACCACACTCAAGCGCGAGAACGTTCGCGTGGAAGTCGGCCGCACGGTGCAGCTCGACGCCGACCTGTCTCTGGCGACGACCGCGGAGACGGTCACGGTGACGGGAGAATCGCCGGTCATCGACACGCTTCGCGCGAGCTACAGCACCCGGTTCAATAACGAGCTCGTGGAGAACGTTCCCACGACGCGCGGCTCCTATTTCGATCTCATCACCTACGCCCCCGGCGTCAGGACCAACGCCGTGACCAACGCGTCGAACTTCAGCGTCTACGGATCGACCACGGATCAGAACTCGTTCCAGTACAACGGCGTCGACATCTCGGCGCCGTCCTACGGCTCGCCCTGGGACTTTCCGAATTTCGACATCATCCAGGAGGTCGAGGTCCTCGCCGCAGGTGCCTCCGCCGAGTACAGCGGGTTCCAGGGAGGAGTGGTCAACATCATCACCAAGTCGGGGAGCAACGACTGGAGCGGAACGACCTCCTTCTTTCTTCAGGATGACGCGCTGACGGGGAACAACACCCCGGACGAAGAGTTTCCCTATTACGTCGATTACTCACACAGCTTCACCCAGCAGTTCGGCGGCCCGCTGAAAGAGGACAAGATCTGGTTCTTCGGCGCCCTCGAGCTCACGCGGAACCGCAACTCCCAGGTGGGGGTCGACCCGCAGTTCGCGCCCAAGCGCCACGTCGTGCGTCCCTATTTCAAAGTGAACTCGCAGCTCTCCGAGAACGACCAGGTCGAGTTCATGTACAACGACAACATCTTCGACTCCCCGAATCAGGCTTCGCGCACCCAGCCGATCGAGACGGTGAACACCGAGCACGGGAACAATCCGACGATCTCCGCCCGCTGGACGCACACCTTCAGCTCGGCGACGCTCCTGGAGGTGAAGGGCGGCGGCATCTACATCCGCGACCGCCTGGATCCTCTCTCGGAGAACACCAGTCTCTCGGGACGCTACAATTTCGATACCGGCGCCAACGAGGTCAACAGCCCCTACACTTGGATGAGCGATCAGAACAAGACCCAGGTCGCGGCGGCGGTGACGCACTACGCCGACGATTTTGCGGGCTCGCATGACTTCAAGTTCGGAGTCCAGATGGAGCGGGCGAACTCGATCGCGGGGCAGGCCTATTTCAACAACGTCTTCTACTACGACTACAACGGCCCCTACTACGCCCTGTTCCGCGAGCCCTACGCCATGGACGCCAAGACCAGCGGCTTCGCTGGATTCGTTCAAGATAACTGGACCCTGAACGACCGGGTCACTTTCAATCTCGGGTTGCGCTTCGATCACATCACGGGAAGCATCCCCGACGTCGATCAGCCCGACAGCGCGCTCGAAGGAACGACGGGCGTGACCTTCCCCGGTCTGGGTGAGCTCATCTCCTTCGACAACGTCTCACCGCGGCTCGGAATCACCGTCACCCTGGACGAGGCGGCGAAGACCGTCGCCAAGGCGAGCTGGGGACGGTTCTACGGGAAGCTCCTCGGGAATATGTTCCGGAACGCTTCGAACGGGAACACGAGTCTGAACGCGTTCTTCTTCAACCCCGACACCGGGGCGTACGACATTCCTTATTACAGCGTCGATCCCAACATCAGTTACGGGATCGACCCCGATTTGACGAATCAGTACACCGATCAGTTCTACGCGGGACTGGAGCGGGAGATCATGCCGGACCTGGGGCTGGAGTTCTCCTATATCCACAAAGAAGAGGCGAATTTCATGCGGGTGAGGGACGTTCGCGGAAGCTACGCGGAGATCCCATTCACCGACACTTTCCGCGGCGACACCCAGACGCTCCAGGTGTTCAACCGGACCACGCCGAGCGCGGAGAGCCTCTTCCAGGTGACGAACCGGGACGACTTCGATCACAACTACGATTCGTTCACGGCTCAGGCCTACAAGCGCTTCTCTCAGAACTGGCAGCTCCAGGGCTCCTACCAGTGGCAGAAGGGCGAGGGCTATACCAGCGGCTCTCTCGGCATCGGCGCCCAGGCGTTCAGCGGTCTCGGGCCCGGCTCCTTCGGCCGCGACCCGAACGACCTCATCAACGCTTTCGGCCGGCTCCCGACGGACAGCACCAACAACTTCCGGCTTTCCGCGACCTACGAGGCGCCCAAGGGGTTCCACATCGGCGCCCGCTATTCGTACGAGTCCGGGCGCCCTTATTCGAGGATCATCAACGTCACCGGACTGAGGCAGGGCGTGCGACGGGTTCAGGCCGAGGAGCGGGGCTCGTACTTTCTCCCGGCGGTAAACGAGTTCCAGATCCGGATCGACAAGGACTTCGTGTTCGGATCGGGCGCGCAGCGCCTCCGGCTGTCGGTCGACATCTACAACCTGTTCAACGCAGATACCGTCAACAATCTGCGCAACAACAGCTCCGACACCGGAGAAGCGAACTTCGGTCAGTCGCTCGCGGTCGTAGCCCCCAGGCGGGCGATGGTCGGGATCCGCTTCGAGTTCTAAACCTCTCGGGCAGGGGGAGCTTCGGGCTCTCCCTGCCCTTCGCTTCGTTGACGGCCCGACGCCGGGGGCCGTATCCTGATTCCAGTCCCTTTCGAATCAGGAGCCCCTCATGTCCAAGCCCGTTCTCGCGCGGCTTCTCTCTGTCTTCCTGCTCTCGAGCTTCGGCTGCGTGATCTCGGAGCAGCAGGGTCAGGACCGGGAAGACGAGGTCGACTCGAAGCTCCTGAGCGTCGAGCAGAGACAGATCTTGTGGCGCGCCGTCACGCAGCGAGCGCAGCTCGTCGAGATTCGCTAGAGTGCATCAGTGCCGCGGGGCTCCACCCCCGCGGCCTGAAGATGTCGGCGGGCCCATTCGGGCCGGGCTCGCTCCGCTCGCGCAGGCTGCAGACGCATTTTTCCGGAGCCTGCTAGACCGCTTCGCTCATCCGGATCGGGAGCTTGCGCACCCGCTTGCCCGTGAGCGCGAAAAGAGCGTTCGCGACCGCGGCGGCGAGAGGAGGAACGCCCGGCTCTCCGACGCCCGTGGGCTTCTCCGTGCTCTTCACCAGGTGAACTTCGATCTTCGGCATGCGATCCATGCGAAGCACCGGGTAGTCGTCGAAGTTGCTCTGCTGCACCCGGCCGTTCTTCACCGTGATCTCGCTGTAGAGGGCAGCGGTGAGCCCATAGACGACGGCGCTCTCCGTCTGCGCCACCGCGTTCCACGGGTTTACGACGATGCCGCAATCGACGGCGCATACCACCCGGTGCACACGGACCTCTTCGCCCTCCGGGGACACTTCCGCCACCTCGGCGACGTAGCTGTCGAACGATTTCCGGATGGCGATGCCGCGAGCGCGGCCCGGGGGAAGGGGTTTGCCCCACTCGCCCTTCTCGGCGGCGAGGTCGAGCACCGCGAGGTGCCGTGGGTCGTTCTGGAGGAGCTGGCGGCGCAGCTCGTAGGGATCCTTCCCTCCGGCGTGCGCCACCTCGTCGAAGAAGCTCTCGTTCACGAACCCGGTATGGGTGTGCCCCACCGAGCGCCACCAGAGAACGCTGAGCGATCTCGGCGCGTTATGGGACTCGATGCGCCGGTTCGGGATGGAGTAGGGCATGTGGGCCGCCCCTTCCACCGAGGACATGTCGATCCCTTCCTTCATCATGAAGGGCTCGAGGAACGTCCCTTGAGCGAGAGACTGTCCGACCAGCCGCTGGTGCCAGGCGACGGGCATGCCCTTGTCGTCCACCGCGGCCTTGAGCTTGTGCACGAACATCGGCCGGAAGTAGCCGCCCTGGATGTCCTCCTCGCGGGTCCAGATGGTCTTGACGGGGACGTTCTCTCCCTTCGCCACTTCGACCGCGTCGGCGACGAAGTCAGAAGTGATGTTCGCGCGGCGGCCGAAGCCCCCGCCGAGAAGAGTGGTGTGCACGTAAATCTGCTCCGGCTTCAGGCCGGTGATTGCCGCGCCCACTCTCTGGTCCATCGTCTGATATTGGGTCCCCGCCCAGATGTCGCATCGATCCGCCTGCACGTGGGCCACGGCGTTGAGAGGCTCCATCGCGGCGTGCGCGAGATAGGGAACCTCGTAAACGGCCTCGACGGACTTCGCGGCGCCCGCCATGGCTTTCTCGGCGTCGCCCTCGTTCTCGGCGACGAGACCGGGGTCGTCCGCGAGCTTCCGATAGTGCCCGCGCATATCCGCCGAGTCGAGGGTACCGTTCGCCCCTTCGTCCCAGACGACCTCGAGAGCGTCGCGCCCGTTGCGGGCCGTCCAGAAGTCCTTCGCGATTACCGCGACCCCTGTCGAGATCTGTTTCACCTTCACGACGCCGGGAACGGCCGCCGCCTTCGAGGGGTCGAAGCTCTTGACCTTGCCGCCGTTGACGGGAGAATGGGCGACCACGGCCACGAGCATGCCGGGGAGACGGACGTCGATGCTGAACTCGGCCTTTCCCGTCACCTTGTCGCGTCCCTCGACGCGCTTCACGTTGGTGCCGACGATCTTGTAGTCCTTGACGTCCTTCAGCGGGACATCCGCCGGGACCGGCAGGGTCGCCGCTTTGGCGGAGAGCTCGCCGTAGGACGCGCTCCGACCGCTCACGTCGTGGTAGACGCGGCCTTTATCGGTTCGAAGGCTCGACGCCGCGACACCCCATGTCTGCGCGGCGGCCTCGACGAGGACGGCGCGTGCGCTCGCTCCCGCCTTCCGCAACGGGTCCCATGAATTCGTGACGCTGGTGCTGCCGCCCGTCGTCTGCTCTCCCATGCCGGCGTCGTAGTAATCGGGGCCCGCGGGCGACGCTTCCACCTTGACCCGGCCCCAGTCGCAGTCGAGCTCCTCGGCGACGATCATGGGGAGGGACGTGTAGACGCCCTGCCCCATTTCGGATTTTCCTACGAGGACGGTGATGGTGTCGTCGGGAAGGATGCGGAGAAAAGCGTTCGGCGCGAAGGGACTCGCGGCCCGGACGGTAACCGGGCCGAAACGCTCCGGCACGTAGAAGCCGAGGACGAGTCCCGAGGCGGCGGCGCCTCCGACTTGGAGGAATCTGCGGCGGTCCAGATTGTCCCGCTTCATCGTCCCACCTCCTCGACCGGCTGAGTCGCCTCACCGCGCAGCATCTTCGCCGCGCGCTGGATCGCGCATTTGATGCGCCCGTACGTTCCGCAGCGGCAGATGTTGCCGCTCATCGCCTGGTCGATCTCGGCGTCGCTGGGATTCTTGTTCGCGGAGAGGAGGTCGGCCGCCGACATGATCTGCCCCGACTGGCAGTAGCCGCACTGCACCACGTCTTCTTCGAGCCAGGCCTGCTGAACCGGGTGAAGACTCTCGCCCGTCGCCAGCCCCTCGATGGTGGTGACCGCCTGCCCCTCGACCGTGGAAACGGGAGTGATGCAGGAACGGGTAGCAACTCCGTCGACATGGACAGTGCAGGCTCCGCACTCGGCGATGCCGCAGCCGTACTTCGTGCCCGTGAGGCCCAGGCTGTCCCTGAGAACCCAGAGAAGGGGGGTGGAGGGCTCGACGTCGACGTCGTGGCGCTTGCCGTTGACCGTGATCGCTGTCATGGGGATTCCTTTCTCGCGCTAGGAAGGGCCTATGGTAGCACGTTTGGAATCCCCGGGAAGAGGAGGGTCGCCGCAGTCTTCCCCGTGCCGTGGGATGTAACCGCGGCACGACCGACGCTCCGTAGGCTGCTCTTGCGGTGCCTGCGGTGGGACACCTTCTGGGACGAAGGCGCTATCCCAGTGAAAAAGGCGGTTACGGTTCGATTACGAAGGAAACCGGCTTCGCGCACGCCATCTCGCGCACGCCGTCGAGAAACGCCTCGACCTTCCACTCCCCGTAGAGAGAGCTGTTGACGATCGTGGTGCCGGCGACGGGCAGGGTGGCCGACGCGGAGTCCTTTTTCGTCTCCCGGTGCCTCCGGCCGTCTTTCGCCGCGGGAGCGCTCATGGTCGCGGCGAGACTCTGGTACAGGTGCCCCTTCGGCGTATAGACCTTGAACTCCAGCTGGTGTTGTCCCTTCACCGTCGCCTCGAGCTTCAGGTCGAGGATCGCGGAGGCGGAGAACGTCGGTAGCTTCTTCTTCGCGCGCCGCTTCGTCTGAGGCGGCGCGTCCGGAGCCGTCACCTGAACCGCGGTGCAGGCGTTGGTGGTCTTGCGTACGTCGGGGTTCTTCCGATCGGAAGGCACGCCCGGCGAAGCCAGGATGAGACTCAGGGTACAACCGAGAAGCAGGTTCGTAGCGCGCATCATCGTTTTCTTCCTCTCTACGGTAGAGGGAGCAGGACGCCGTAGATGACGCCCTGATCGGTACCGACGTAGACCATCGAGTTCAGGAGATCGATGCTGGGGACGCCCGCCGCCGCCGTCCCGTCGCCGAGAACGACGCTCGATGATGGCAGCGGCGATGCGGTGTCCAGTTGATGAAGGCGCCCGTCGCTCCCTCCTGCGAGAACGTTGATGGCGCCGGGAATCACGATGGGCGTCGATGGGCCGGGAACGTCGACGGCGGTCACCGGCCAGCCCGGATTCACGGCGCCGCTCGAACCGTTGTCGGAGACCGACCAGATCTTCGAGTTGGTCGCGACGAAGAGGTCTCCGGTTCCGTAATTGGGGAAAACGAATCCCTTGATGGCGCCGTCGCCCAGAGGGAGCGACCAGTTGACGGCCCCGGTGGCGGCGTCGAGGGCATAGAGCTCTCCGGCGTTGGTACCGACGTAGAGCACGCTCCAGAACAGGACCGGGCTTCCGTCGACGTTCCCGATGGCCGTGGACCAGAGCCGCTGCGGGGGATTGGAAGCGAAGTCGACCGCCCAGACGGTGTCGGAGCTCCCGCCGGAGCGCGTCCGCGAGGCGAAGTAGACGCGCTTGGTCGCGTAGTGAACCGCGGCTGAGGAAGAGATGATTCCTATCCCGAGGCCGTCGCCGTTCTGCGGCGCGGAGTTGTCGAAGCTCCACACCGGATTTCCGGAGACGACGTCGAGAGCGGCGAGCGCGTTCGCGGCCGACGAGTTCCGGGTGCCGACGAGAACCAGGTCGAGCGCCGTCGGGTCGAACCCCCTGAAGTTCCCGGCGGGCGCCGCCTGTACCATGGCGGCGATCGATTCCTCCCACTCGAGCGCGCCGGTCTCGGCGTTCACTGCATGGACGCTTCCATCCTGCGAGCCGAGGAGGGCGATGCCGCGCGGGGACCCGCCTACCGCGAAGCCGAGGACCGGGGGCCGCGACTGCGCCGGGGCTCCGACGGCATAGGGAGTCCAGCCGGACGGCCAGGACCCGCCGCTCGCTCCGCCGTCGACCGCGTGCAGGATGTTGTCGTTGGAGACGGCGTATACGAAGGCACTGCCTCCGAAGAAGCGGAGTCCCGGAGGCGCCATCGAGGTCGCTCCGGTGGAGTAGGCCCACTTCACCTGCCCCGAGGTGTCGAAAGGCCTCGCCTTGACGAACTTCCCGGGGGTGTAGAACCCCGGAGCGTGCTCGACGAAGAGAGCGTAGTAGTAGGTGGTGTCGTTGACGAGGCCGATGGTGTCGTCGAAGGACTCCTTGTTCCCGGGCACGCACGTGAGGCTCACGACCGGGAATCCGTCGATGGGGTCGGCCGGGAACGAGCCTTCCTTTCGCAGCAGGTGAACGTTGGTACAGGCGCCGAAGTATGGGTTCACCCACTCGAGCCGGACCTGAGAATCCGTCGCGGTTGCGGTAAAGAACGGGGCGTCTTCGAAGGCCTCGACCCGGATGGTCTTGTCGTCGGCGTCGACCCCAGTACCCGGCGGGGAGTGGAGGCGAAGGTGCTCGACGGGCGACGCCGCCGAGAAGTTCCTCAACTGCAGTCCGCTGATGACGACGTACTCGCCCGGCGCGAAGCTCGTGGTGACGTCGAACCGCGCGGTCCGGGTCGAGGGGTAGGTGACGGCGGTGGCGACGCGGGAGGCGCCGGGTCCGGAAAGGACCACGCTGGTGACGGCGCCGTCCCATTCCATGGGGAACCCCGCCGGGATCTGAATCTCGAAATCGTTCGCGGCCGTGAGCACCCCTCCGCCGAGAGCTTCGGTGACGTAGAGCGTTTGCGCGAGCGTCGGCGCCTGCCCCAGGGTGAACAGCTGGTTGTCGAACGACGACAGGTTGGGCCCGCCGGCGGCAGTGATCGCGATCGTCTTGTCGTCGAAGGCGGCGACGGATCCGTCGTCGTCCACCTCGAGCTCGAGGTAAGAGGCGGGCGCCGGGTGCAGGAACCCTTCGAACCCGAGGCCGGAGATGAGGAGCTGGTCTCCGGGGACGAAGCTCGCGACCACGTCGAGCACCAGGGTCTGGTCGAGGTCCTCGTACGCCTTGATGGCGGGGTCGACCTTCCCCGCCGCGGAGCCGGCGAGAGACGCGGAAATCAGCGACGCGTCCCACCTCAGCGGGAACCCCGCGGGGATGCGGATGCGGATGTCGTCGGCGGCGGTGATGGAGCCTCCGAGGAGGTCGGTCACGGTGATCGCCGCCGGGACCACCGGGATGGGGGTCCCCACCACGAACGACTGGTTACCGGCCGAAGAGATCGAGACGTCGAACGCGGGCGGCGCGCCGAAGACGAAGGTTTGAGCCGCTGCCGCGACGTCCCCGGCGTACTGGAAGAGCAGGATGTCCGTGCGGATTTCCCTCTCCGTCGGGAAGGTGGCATAGGAGCCCGAGGCCAGATGGGCGCGGACGTAGAACAGATCGGCGTCCCCGTCGACGGAGAGCTCCGACCAGCCCGAAGGGTCCCCTGTCCAGTAGATCGACCCGCTCCGCGTGAGATGATTCGTCCCGTCGGTGAATCCGAAACCGCTCTCGAGATCCGCCCAGCGGGAGCCGTCCCAGTATTCCCAGGCGAGATCCGGAGCGCCCGCGCCGGGAGTGCTGAGCGACAGGTTGAGCCCGCGGAAGGTCGAATCGAGACCGACGTAGAAGTAAGCGCCGCGATCGAGCGAATCCACCATCGTGAACGGGAACGTGAAGTCCCGGCTCGCCGTTGCCAGAAACTCGGAGGTGTTCGACGCGAGGCCACCGCGGGCGAGGTCGGTGGTCGAAGCCGGGGATCCGTACACATGAGCCTCGTCGAGGATCCCGTCCGTGGAGAGTCCCCCGTTTCCGCCGAGGAAAACC
>DAISKN010000002.1:28138-30677 GCA_036820975.1 Acidobacteriota bacterium
GGCATCAACGCGGCGTTGTACGAGTTCGTGGGGCTGGTATGAGGCGGCTCGGCCCGGTTCACGAAGAGGCGCACCTGATCGGCCACCGGCGCGGCAGCGTCCCAGGTGACACGGAGATGCACCCACTCGTAGTCGAGCCAGCCGTAGTTCGCGGGGGTGACGGAGACCTTGGTCGAGACTCCGCCTCGCAGGATCTCGAACGCGAGATTGTTGCCCGACGCCTCCTTCGTCAGACGGAACTGGTTCGAGGCGTCCACGACGTAGCTCCATATACGATGGGCGGTTCCGTCGACGTAGTAATAGGACGGGAGATACCAGAGCTCGACGGCTCCGCGATCGACGCGCAGGTTCCCGGGAGCGGGGAAGCTCACGTTCGAGGACGCCGCCGCAATCGAGACGCCGTTTCCATAGCGGGCCGGGGCGAAGCCGGCGCCGCCGTTGACCGCGCCCGGACCGCCCACGTCGGGACTCGTTACCTCGCCCGCGGAATCGAGAGTGCTGTGCCAGAGCAGCTCCGAGGCGAAGTGGGCACGGGACGCTGGTTTCACGTCGGTGCGATAGTCGAGATTCGGAGCCAGCGGCACTCCCTCCAGGGTCACCGACGTCGGCTTCTCGAGCGAACGCCACTGGCGGACCTTGAAGAACGGCTCGCGCCGCCGGATGACGCTCCCGTTCATGTCGAACCGGAGGCCGAGCGAGGTGTCGAGGTTCAGAGTGTAGGCGCCCTCCGACTCGTTGAAGAAATCCGAGTCCGCGGCGTTCTCGACCCACCCCGATCCGATCGCGACTGCGAGCGCATCGGGCGTCCGGTAGTCGTCCCGTCGCCCGAGCACGTGAGCGTCGGTCCGGTCCACGAAGTCGGTGGGCTTGAAGTGGATCATCGAATCCCACCTCTCGAGCGCCGGGAGGGTCTGCCCGTTCGCTTCCTCCCAGAGTGCGACCCCCCACTCCACGCCGTTGATAGGGTTCTGATACCACTCCGTCGAGTCGGCCGCGGTCCAGCGGCGATAGAGAATCTGCAGGAAATCGGTGTAGGTCCCGTAGGTGACGTCGTCCGTTCCCGCCATCACCAAGAGGTCGGTCCCCGGGCCGCCCGGCGCGGGAAGAGCCGCCGTCTCGCTCCAGGCGGTCCAGGTGGAGAGGTGCTGAGAGTTCCGCACGTGCACGCTCAGCCCCATCTGGGAGACCTGGTTCGCCAGGGTCTTGGTGGTCCTTCGATCCCAGCGGAGCGCCATGCGCCCCGAAGGGTAGATCGCGTAGTCGCCGACGCCCTTGATCCCGGCAATGAGAGTGGATCCGCCCTCCCTCTGATAGAACGCCTCCTGCCGGACCTTGACCCTGGTCGCCGTCGCTTCGAGGAGATCGATCTCGGGCTCGACGTCGTTCTGGGCGGAGTTGTACCAGATGCCGCCGAACGCCATGGTGTCGAAGAACAGGGACTTGATCACCGACTGGCCGCCGGCCAGGTCGAGATTGCCGTTCGGTCCCGACGTCAGATCGTGAAACTGCCGGACGCCGCCTCCGGCCGCCGTGCTGAAAGTCATGTCGAAGTAGTCAGGAGCGGTGACCGTCAAGGTGCCGGCGCCTTCCGTGGCCGTCAGGCCGGGCGCGGGATCGTTTCCGAACGCGGCGAAGAAATAAGTCCCGCTGCCGTTGTTCACCTGGTTAGCGGTCCCGGCCTGGAATCCGTTCGGCTGGAGGGCTTGAATCCGGTTCGCCTGCACCGCATTCTTGAAATTGACGGAGGCGTCCCCGGTCATCGAAGAGAAGCGCTGGTAGGCTTCGTCGCTTCCGTCGATCTGCCTCACGATGACGTACTCGGGCCGGAATCCGGCGGCGAGCGGGCGGTTGTCGATCCCGTTGCCGAAGTACCAGGAGACCCTCATCTGGCCAGGCACTTCCTGCCACGCGACGTAGTGATAGGTACGAGAGCCCTCGTTCACGTCCGCACTGTTTCCCACCGTGAATCCGAGAGGAGTAAACCCGGTGATGGCGTTGTTGAACGAACCCTCCGCGTTGAAGGAGAAACTCTGGGTCCAGTGATAGGAGTGGTGGACCGCCCGGCTGGCGCCGTCCTCCATCACGATGATGTAGTCGGGGTTGAACGCCGACGCCACCGTCTGGCTCCCGCCGTTTCCGGTGTAGCTTCCGAGCGACAGATTCGGACTCGCGTCGAAGGCGACGTAATGGAACTGGATTCCGCTCGCGTTCGCGCGCCGATCGGAGCCGACGGTGAAACCATCGGCGTCGAGCGACAGAATCATGTTTCCGAGAAGACCCTGATCTCCCTTGAGGGGCTTCGCCATTCCCGCGGGCATCGTCAGGCTCCTGAGGACGGCCGACGTGAAATCGTCGGTACCGTCCGTGTCGTTTCCCTTGAGGATGACCACCGCGGGAGCGAACCCGATGCCGGTGATGCTGCGGCTCGCGAGGCCGTTGCCGGTGTAGGTGCCCGTCTTCACTTTCCCGATCGCTTCCCCCGCGAGGAGGAGCGTCAGAAGGACGAGAAGCGCGCGAGCACAGGACCGCATGTGTCTTT
>DAISKN010000002.1:30777-35346 GCA_036820975.1 Acidobacteriota bacterium
GCGACGGGGAGCCTTGCGGTAACGGTTCGATAGCGCGACCTTCGCTGCGGTGCCGCGTCGGGGTCGGAAGGCGCGGGGAGCGCGAGGGTCTGATAGAGATGACCCTTGGGGGTGAGAATCTTGAGCTCGAGACTCCGCCCGGCCAGGAGGTCCGGGCGAATCAAGACCTGGAACTCGAGGTCCAGCACTTCCGCGGCGGAGAAGTTGAGAGGCTTCCTGAATCGCGGCGCGGGCTTTCCGAAGGTGGGCGCCGTGACCCACACCGCCTGACAGCCGTCGCGGCGAGCCGCGGTCTCCTGCGCCGCGGCATTGCCGGCGAAAAGGGACATCGAAGTGACGACGACCGCGACAGCGGATATTCTCGAGCATCTCATGATTCGCGCTCTTTTCCGGGGGAAACCAATCTCAACAGAAAGACGATCCGGCGTCAAGCCCGGAACGTCTCGACGACGTCCGGGGGCCGGTAGGTCTCGAACCCCGACTCCCCGGTGGTGATCCAGGCATGGCCTCCCCGAACGGAAGCGGCTCCCCGCAAGCCGAGATGGAGCGACGGCGCGAGGCCCGCCCGCGACCAGAGGTCGAGGAGGTAGAGGGAACGCTTGACGCACCTTCCAGCGCCGTAGGGCGGAAGAACGGGAAGCAGACGCTCGAGGACGGCGAGCGAAAGAAGCGGATCGCAGGCGCGGGCTCGAGGGGTCGATCTCAGACGCGCGATCAGGTCGGGAAGACTTCGGCGCTTTTCGTAGAGGCCCACGCGCACCGCGGCGCGGGCGACTGCGGCGACGCTCCGAAGAACGGCCAGGGGGCGGCTACGCATAGGCCGGGTGCTTTTCGGAGTGAATACGCTCCACGATCTCGGCGTGAGCGCAGGCGGAAGAGGCCGGCCCCAGGATGTTTCCGTCCTCCACCATGGCCATCGCGTGGCATCGACCGCAGTACGAGAACTTGTCGCAGGTGTTGCAGGGATCGAGATCGCGTCTTCGAATCGAGCGCACTTTCTGGAGCCAGGGCGAGCCTTCCCAGATTTCCCTGAACGTCTGCTCCCGAAGGTTGCCCGCGGCGCCGGGAAGGATGTTGCACGCCCTCACTTCGCCCGATGAGGCGATGTTGGCGTAGCGATTTCCGGCGGCGCAGAGCGGGCCGCCGGCGCGGGGGTCGCTCCCGAGCTCCTCGGGGATCGAGCAGGGCGTATAGCCGGAGCGGTAGAGCGGCATCAGCGCCTCCGGCTCCGCCCGCAGCTTCAGCGTCACCAGATCGCCGTTCTTCTTCGCCACGATCCGGGCGTCGGCCCTCGCGGTGGCCCCGATCCGGGCGGCGTACTCGAAGACCTTCTCGAACCCGGTGGTGTTGTAGACCATCATCGGGATCTTGAGAAGAACTTCGATCTTCCGCTCTCGCAGGAGCTCGATGCCGCGGATGGTCTTCTCGAACGATCCTTTCTTCTGGGTGATTCGCTCGAAGATCTCTCCGTCCATGCTGTAGAGGCTCACCTCCACCGTGGCGTAGAGCGTCTGGATGAGGTCCGCCTTCTCCTCGTCGACGGTCGAGCCGTTGGTGAAGAGCCGAAGGCTGAATCCGAGATTCCGAGCGCGGGAGGCGATGTCGTACCAGTCGCGCCTCAGGAGCATCTCGCCGCCGGTGAGCGTTAGATAGAGCGTTCCCATCTCCACGAGCTCGTCCAGGAGCTCGAAGATCCGCTCGGTCGAGAGCAGGTCCGGCGCGGCGAAGTCGGGAATGTAGCAGTGCTGGCACCGGAAGTTGCAGTGGTGCGTGAGCTCGAGCGCCACCTCGAGGGGAATCGTCCGCTTTCCCGCCTCGACCATGAGCTTCGGAAGATAGGTGAGCTCGGTCACGAGACCTCCTTGTCGATGAAATCCCAGACGTCGCCTCGGGGCGCGAACGACAGATCGAATGCCGGCACCGTCTCCGCGAGCTCGGCCAGATAGGCGAACGATCGCGCCATGGCCTCCTCGTCCCAGACGGGCCAGAGCACCTGGGAGGCGAGGCGACGCAGGGCCTGCGCCGGCCGAAGGCGCTCGATGCGGTTTCTGGGGCCGTGCCCCAGATGAAGCGCGGCCCTCAAACGGGCGCTCCCGGGGCGCGACTCCCAGAAGGGGAGTGCGATCGAGGTCGCTCCCCCGCCCTCGATCCGGACCGCGGCGAGCTCGTCCGAGAGAGCGCGCTCCCCCGCGAGCCTCGCGATCGTCGACTTTCCCGCGCCCGAGGGGCCGCAGGCGAGAACAGCGGTCCCGTCCTCGCCCGCGACGAGAGCGGAGTGAACGATCAGTCCTTCGTCCCATAAGAGAGGGAGGAGGTGCCGCAGCACGTTGTCGAGCGGATACAGGGCGGCGGGCCCCCGCAGGAAAGCCCGGCGCGAGCGCATGTCGATCTCGCACTCGGAAGTCTCGGTGCTCACCCGGTAGCCGTCGGCCGCGGGCGCGCAGTGGACCGCTTCGAGATACGCTGCGAGAGGGGTCACGAGGTCCGGCGGAAGCGGCGCCGACGTCGGCTCGAAGCGCACGACGAAGCTCTCGGCGCGGGGCGAAACCGAGAAGCTTCGATAGCGCCGATCGAGATAGGCGAGCCAAGTGCGGTCGCCGCTTTCGAAGCGGAGGTGGGTCTCACCGAACGCGAAGCTCGCCTGCGAGATTTCCTTCTCCTCCGCGAGCTCGAGCATGGTGGGGTCAGGTGGTTGGAATGGCGTCGCAGGTCGGGCCGGAGCCGCTGATGAAGGCGCAGCTCTGACCGAAGTTCCGAAGCTCCTGCTGCCAGACGAGCTCGGGTGGCACGAACGTGGGTAGGGGGTAGTCGGGAAGCGACACCGGCCGCTCCTCGGGAGCGCCATCGGTCGCGATCAGGTCCGCCTCCTGGAGCTCCCTGAGAAACGCCTCGATTCGTTCGGGGACGCGCTCGGCGGAAGGATCGGCGATCGGAAGGTTCGGGAGAAACTGCGCGGTTCCTCGCTCTCCGTCCAGCCCGTGCCAGAAGAACCCTCCGCTCGGGTTCAGCACGTAGATCTTCTTGTTCCGAAGGTGAATCAGAACGGTCTCGTCGCCCACGCGCCTCCATGCGACATGAGCGCCCCGGCGGAGCCCCATGAGCCCTCCTCGTTTCGATGCCGTTGGGAGCTTTGAGAAAGCCTGTAGGTGCTTTAGGCACTAGATACTGCGATGTTTATACAACACCAGAAGATAGCACCTGTTGTCAACCGACGGGCCTTTTTCGCAGGAGCGCTCGACCGCCTTCCCAGAGAGCGCGCGCCCACCGAACGGGGTATCCCGCGGCCCAGAGGCGGCCGGCTTCGGGGTAGCGCCACTTCATGTACTCGGGCCGGGGGAAGAGAATGCCGAGGGCCCAGAGCAGTCCGCGTGCGACTCCGACCGAACGGAGCTCGCTCCAGACGATCTCGGCGCGGCTGCGGTCGGGGTCGGCGCGGCGGCGCACTTCCAGCGCCCTCCTTTCGCCGGGATGGACTTCGAGCGCTTCTTCGAGCCCGTCCGGAAGCTCGGTCTCGAAGAGAGCGCGGGACCGCGCGAGGGCGGCGCCGAGCGCCGACTCCCACTGAAGGCTCTTCGCCCGTTCCAGAAGCTCCGCCCATCGAATGTCGCGGCGTGAGATCAGGAGGTGGAGGTCGTAGAGCCAGATCATTCGCGCCGATGCGCCCCCATGCTGCAGCATCGCGTGGGCACTCAAGTAAAGAAGATGCGCCGTGGGGTCGAGCTGGCGGGCGGCGCAGGTAGCGGCAGACGGCGGATGCCACTCTTCGGTCCTTTCGAGGAACCATGCCGGATCGGGAGCGCGCCAATCCGACTGGCCGGCGATGAGCCCGTAGTGGAGCTCTATCGTGGCCGCGCCCTCCTCTTCCCGGGAGAGGGCGATGTGGTAGTGAATCGCGCGGTCCAGCCCCGGGCCCATCTCGGGGGCGAGCCTCCGGAATGAGGCCTTTCGGGCGAGATCGAGCCAGCCTTCGAGCTCTTCCCGAGGGATGAGAACGTCGATGTCCCCCATGGGCCGGTGTCCGATCTCGTCGTAGAGGCTCGAGGCCAGGGCGCCGCCTTTCAGCACGACGGGGGGCGCTAGCCCCGATTCCGAGGAGCGCTCGAGCAGGCGGCTGAGCTCGCGATAGAGGACGAGGCTCCAGGCCTCGGCTCGATAGAGCTCGGAACGGAGGAGGCGTCTCCCGGTCTCCGGGAGGCGCGGGTCGGCGCCGAGCCTCGCGAGAAGGAGCGGTCCCACGCGCTCGTCGATCGCGTGGCGGACCAGAGCGGGCCAGTCCGCGGGAGGGTCCGGGGGCGACTCACCCGGCAATCCGGCGAGAATCCTCCCGAGCCTCGAGACCTCGAGCTCGACTTCCTGGTCGGTCGAGGCCGCAGGCATTCCCTGAGAATAAGGGAGTCGGCGCTGCGGCGCCAGGGCCGGCGCCCTGTGTTACCATCATGAGCTCAGAGACCCAGGCCCGATCTCTCCGAAATGCGCAGGCTCGTCGCCGTTCTGCTCGCGGCGCTCGTCGTGGTGTACGGCGCCGTCGCCTTCCACCTCTTCGTTCAGGAGAAGTGGGCTGTCGAGATT
>DAISKN010000003.1:0-33780 GCA_036820975.1 Acidobacteriota bacterium
CCCGATCGCAGAGCTCCCGAAGCCCGCGGAGAAACCCTTCCGCCGGCGGAACCACTCCCATGTTGCCCGCGACCGGCTCCACGATGAGCGCCGCGATGCGGCCGCTCTGCGATTCGAAAACGCGCGCGACCGAGTCGAGGTCGTTATAGCGGGCGATTGCGGTGAGAGAGGCGAGCGCCGCGGGGACGCCGGGGCTGTCGGGCACTCCGAACGTGAGCGCGCCCGAGCCGGCGCGAATGAGGAAGGAATCTCCATGACCGTGATAGCAGCCCTCGAACTTGAGGATGCCGTCCCGTCCCGTCGCCGCGCGCGCCAGCCGGATCGCGGACATCGTCGCTTCGGTCCCCGAGCTCACCATCCGCACCTTCTCTACGGACGGAACGAGTGCACAGACCTTCTTGGCCAGCTCGAGCTCGAGCGCCGTGGGAGCGCCGAAGCTCGTGCCGCGGGTGATCGCCCCTTCGAGCGCCTCGACGACCGCGGGATGGCAGTGCCCGAGAATGAGGGGACCGTAGGCTCCGATGTAGTCGATGTACTCGCGTCCGTCCTCGTCCCGGATCCGCGAGCCCTTCCCCGAGACGATGAATCGGGGAGCGAGGCCGATACCCCGGAAGGCGCGCACCGGCGAGTTGACCCCTCCGGGCATGTACCGGAGCGACTCCCGGTAGAGCTCTTCGCTTCGATCGGTGGGATTCGAGGCACCCATGAGGTCGGAGGATATCAGTTCCCGCGGTAGTGCCGCAGGATGGCCTCGACCAGACCCTCGGTCGTGAACCGCTCCGCTTCGACCGTGGGCGTGACCCCGAGCTCGCGCAGCGCTCTCGAGGTGATGGGGCCGATGCTGGCCGCACGGGCGCGGCTCTCGACGGCGCGAGGATCCACTTTGGCGAAGAAGCTTCTGGCGGTCGAGGCGGAGGTGAACGTCACCATGTCCACCTCGCCCCGCTCGACCAGCTCCGACGCCCGTCGCATCTCCACGTCGTTTCTCACGGTGCGATAGGCGACGACCACATCGACGACCGCCCCCGCGGCTCTCAGCAGCTCCGGAAGCGCCTCCCGGGCGATGTCGGCGCGCGGAAGGAGGAAGCGCTTTCCCGATAGCTCACCGCGTCCGGCGATCGCGCGAAAGACCTCCTCGGCCACGTACTTCTCGGGCACGACGTCCGCTTCGAGCCCCCGTTCGCGCAGGCTCTCCGCGGTCGCGGGGCCGATGGCGGCGAGCTTCGGGGAAGACGGGAGCGCCTCCGGCAGCACCTCGGAGAGCCGGTCGAAGAACGCCTCGACGCCGTTGACGCTGGTGAACACCACCCAGTCGTAGGTCGCGAGCCGGCGGATGGCCTCGTCGAGCGGCCGGAAGTCGGAGGGGGGCTCGATCTCGATCGCGGGGGCCTCCACCACCGTGGCCCCGAACCGGCGGAGCGCGTCGGCCAGCGGCCGGGACTGGCGGCGCGGGCGAGTCACCAGAATGGTGCGTCCCGAGAGAGGAAGCGGCTCCGTCACGCGGTCCCTCCGGACTTCTCCATCGGGCCCATCGGGCCGATGATCGCGGCGGCTCCCTCGCCGAGCATCGACTCCGCGAGCTCGAGGCCGAGGTCCTCCGCCCGGGAGGCATCGCCCTCGATCTCGCGCCGGAGGTGGCGGCTCCCGTCGACGGCGCCGACGTAGCCCCGAAGCGAAAGCCTGCCGTTTCGAATCTCGGCATAAGCGGCGATGGGCACCCGGCATCCGCCTTCGAGCCGCGCCAGGAAGGAACGCTCCGAGACCACGGCTCGTTCCGTGGGAGCGTGGCTCAGGAACGAGACCCTCTCCGCAAGGTCGCTATCCGATGCCCGGATCTCGACGGCGAGAGCGCCCTGCCCCACGGCGGGGATCATGCTCTCGACGGGTATGTAGGACCGGATGCGGGCCGCCAGGCCGAGCCGCGCGAGCCCCGCTCCGGCGAGAACGATCGCGTCCCAGGTCGAGCCGTCGAATTTCTCGAGCCGCGTGGGCACGTTTCCCCGGAGGTCTTCGACGTTCAGGTCGGGCCGGAGAGCGAGGAGCTGGGAGCGTCGTCTCAGGCTTCCCGTGGCCACCGTTCCGCCTCGCGGCAGCGTCTCGAGGCTCGAAGCGCTCCGCGCCACGAGGACGTCCCGCGGATCGGCTCGTTCCGTCGTGGCGGCGAGCGCGAGGCCGCTCGTGACCTTCGACGGAAGATCCTTCATGCTGTGGACCGCGAGGTCGACGCGCTTCTCGAGAAGCGCGGTCTCGATCTCCTTGACGAAGACGCCGGCGCCGCCGATGGCGCTGAGGGGGCGATCGAGGACTTTGTCTCCCTGGGTGTGGATGATCTCGACCTCGACCTCGACGTCGGGGTGCTTCTCGCGGATGGCGTCGGCGATCGACCGGGTTTGGACGAGGGCCAGACGACTCCCGCGGGTTCCGATGCGAATTCGGCGCATGGGCTACGAATCCGGAAGGAACGCAAAGGCGCTAGGAGCGCAGGGGCGCAAAGAAGGAAATCCAACACGGGAGGCCGCGTGGACGGGAAGAGACGGGGAGATAAACCGCCCAATCAGGTCCTGATGCATCTCCCCATCCCGTGGTGTTTCTTCTTCGCGCCTTTGCATCTTTGCGCCTTTGCGTTCAGTCCCCGTTCCAAGCCTGTGCCGAGGGCCTACTCCTCGTCGTCGCCGCGAGTCCGATCGAGGTCGAAGGCTTCATACAGCGTGTCGATGCGCAGCGCCCCCAGATCCCCCTCGTCGCTCCACTCCCGGACGCGGCTCATTACCGGGTGCAGGATCTTGTTGACCAGGCTCTCGGTAAGGCGGTCCACCTGTTCGCGGTCGGCGGCGCAGAAACGCTTGCGGTGGCGCTCGACTTCCTGCGAGCGGAGCTCCTCCACCCTTTCGCGCAGCCTCTTGATGATCGGCGTCGCCGCCAGCGAGCCTCGCCAGGCGATGAAGGCCTCGACCTCGTGCTCGACGATGGTCTCGGCTTTCGGGATCTCGGCGCGCCTCTTGACCAGGTTGCGGTCGACGAGGAGGTTCATGTCGTCGATGTCGTGAAGGAAGACCCCGTCCAGCTCGCCGATCGAAGCCTCGAAGTCCCGGGGGACGGCGATGTCGATGATGAAGATGGGCTTGCCCGCGCGCTTGCCGACGATCGACTGCATGGCGCTTCGAGCCACGATCGGCGTGGTGGCTCCGGTCGAGCTGATGGCGATGTCGGCCGAGGCGAGGGCGGACGACAGCCGGTCGAGGGGCACCGCCGTTCCCCCCAGCTCCCGCGCCAGCACCTCCGCCTTGCTGAACGTCCGGTTCGCGATGGTCAGCTTTCGGACGCCCCGCTCGACCATGTGCCGGGCGGTGAGCGTTCCCATCTCCCCGACGCCGATAAGGAGGACCGACCGGGCCGAGAGATCCTCGAAGATCTTTCCCGCGAGCTCCGCCGCCGCGCTCGCGACCGAGACCGCTCCCGCGCCGAGGGTGGTCTCGTTGCGAACCCGCCGGCCCACCAGAATGGCGCTCTGGAGGAGGCGGTTCATCGTGAGGCCGCAGGCGCCGCTCTCGAGGGCGAGCTCGTGGGCGCGCCGGACCTGGCCCAGGATCTGCGACTCGCCCAGTACCAGCGAATCGAGGCCGGCGGCGACGCGCAGGAGGTGGCGGACCGACTCCAGCTTGGTGAGCGTGTAGGCGTAGCCGGGATGGGCGGTCAGGTCCACTTGCTTGGCCGCGGCGATGAGACCGCGGATGTACATTTCGGCGGCCCCGTTGTCCGTCGAAAGGCCGTAGAACTCCGTCCGATTGCAAGTAGATAGAAGGATGGCCTCCGAGAGCACCTGCTCGTTCCGCGCGCGCGCGAGCGCTGCCTGGACCTCGGCGTCGTCGAAAGCCACTCGCTCGCGCACGTCGAGCGGCGCCGTGCGGTGGTTGAGCCCGACGACGATGAGGTCCATCTCTAGTGCGCGCGCGCTCCTCGCGCACGCGCCCCCCGGATGGGGCCCTCCGGGCCCCGTCGCTCCGCTCGCTGTGGCTGCTTCATCCGCGTCCTAGCTAGACGAACACGTGAAACCGCGTGAGGATCAGGTTCACGATCACCAGGGAGAAGAGAATCACGGTGAACCCGGCGATGGAGGTGAAGGCGACGCGTTTGGGCGACCAGCCCCAGAGGCGGCTCGCGCCGAGCCCCAGGCTGTAGATGAGCCAGGCGATGAGCGTGGTCATGAGCTTCGGGTCCCAGCTCCAGTACGTGCCGTAGACCTTCATCAGGAGCGCGAACCCGCCGACCATGGCCACCGTCAGGAACAGCAGCCCGAGAGACGCGGAACGGTAGGTGAAGCTCGCCATGATCTCGAGCGAGGGGAGCTGCTTGTAGAGAAGTCCGAAGCGATGCTTCTTGATGTCGTAGAAGAGCATCAGGTAGAGGAGCCCGTAGACCGCCGAGACGGCGAGGCCGGAGTAGCCGAGAAGCGCGGAGAAGACGTGGAGCATGAACGCCGGCTCCCAGAGGAGCGTGCTGAAAGTCTCGGGCGGCTCGACGAACGCCGAGGAGACGAGCTGAAAGGCGAAGACGATTCCGAGGATGAAGAATCCCGTGGTGCGAACGCCGATCCGGGCCTCGCTCAGCAGGTAGAGCGTGGCCACCGAAAAGGCGAGGACGGAGTTCGCCTCGAACACGCTCGCAATGGGGAAGTGGTGGTACGAGACCGTCCAGAGCGCGAGAAAGAGGCCGTGCAGCACCACGGTGATGCGGAGCAGGAGAGGCGCGGTCTTCTCGGCGAAGGGGTCGTTCCGGAAGAACAGAAGCGCGTAGTCCGCCCACAGGAGCGCGTACAGCGTCGGAAGAATGCTGTTGAAGGCGTTGAGGATCCCGGGCACGACGGTTCACTATAGAGCCGGCCCCATTCGCGGTGCAACGCGCCGCCGCGAGCGTCAATCTCGAATCCCCGGCAGAACGGGCACGGCCGCCTACGCGACGTTTCGGCGAGCCTCGCCGGAGCCCAAAGGGCGGAGGCGGGAGGGCCCGGGATTTGGCGCTGGGGATGGGGCCCCAGCGCGTTAAAGAAAGAAAGATTGACACCGATGTTACGATTCTCGGCACCCTCGGGGGAGGGTTCCTAAAAAATCGGAGAGCTCGGAATGCGAAAGCGTTGGAGCGGCCTCTTTGTCGCGGTGCTGGCTCTGTCCTGCCGGCAGAGCCCGCCGCCTACCGACGAGACGGTTCTGCGGGTAGCCATCCATACCGACCCCCAGACCTGGAATCGACTGCTGGCGTCGGACCGGGTGTCGCACGTGGTCTCCGATCAGCTGCACGAACCCCTCCTGAGGCTCAACCCCCAGACCCAGCGGATGGAGCCCGCGCTCGCGGAGTCTTGGGAGTTCTCCCCGGACGGAACGACGCTCGTCTTTCACCTGCGTAAGGGAGTGCGCTTCTCCGACGGCGATCCCTTTGGCGCGAGGGACGTTGCCTTCACTTTCGAAGCGCTCTACGAGCCGTCGACCGCGAGCCCGCTGGCCGAGACCGCGCAGATCGACGGGAAGCCCTTCGGAGTCCAGGTCATCGACGATTCGACGGTGGCCTTCACCCTTCCCCGGCGGACTGCGGCGGTGGAGCGTGTCTTCGACAGCATTGCCATTCTCCCGTCGCACGTCCTGGAAGAAAGCCTCGAGCGGCGGACGCTCGCCGCCGATACCGGACTCGGAGCCGATCCCCGGCGCATCGTCGGGCTCGGCCCCTTCGTCCTCAGAGACCACGTGCCGGGAGCGAGGATCGTCCTCGAGCGGAATCCCCACTACTGGAGGACGGAGGACGAGCGGGGTCAAATTCCGCGGCTCGAGCGTCTGGTTTTCGAGATCGTGCCCGACGAGAACGCGCGACTCCTGCGCTTTCGCTCGGGTGAGATCGATATTCTCGAGCCCATGACCGCGGAGTCCTTCGAGTGGCTTCGAGACGATCGGGACCTCGAGCGCGAGCTCCTCGATCTCGGCCCCGGTCTGCTCTCGGAGCGGCTCTGGTTCAACCTCGGCCCGAAGGCGCCCATCGAAGAGCACAAGAAGGAATGGTTCGCGGACGTGCGCTTCCGACGCGCGGTCTCGCTCGCGATCGACCGCCAGGGTATGGCCCGGGTCGTGTTCTCCGGGCGCGCGACGCCCGCCGCGGGACCGGTCTCTCCCTCGAACTCGCTGTGGCACGACGAATCGCTTCCGCAGGCCGCTTACGATCCGGAAGCGGCGAGAAGGCTGCTCTCCCAGGCGGGCTTCCGCTGGGACGAGGACGGAAGTCTCCGTGATCGGGAGGGCCGGGAAGTCAGCTTCACGGTAGTGACCAACGCCGGGAACGCGTCGCACGCCCGCATGGGCGCTTTCATCCAGGAGGACCTGGCGAGGATCGGGATCGAGGCTCCCACGATGGTCGTCGAAGCCGCGAGCCTCTTCGCGCGAATCACGGGAAGTTACGACTACGACGCCTGTCTCCTCGGTATCACTCAAACCGATCCCGACCCCTCGGCGGAAATGGCGCTCTGGCTGAGCCGCGCCCCGCTTCACTTGTGGAACCCGCAGCAGGAAACGCCCGCGACCGCCTGGGAGGCCCGCATCGACGAGCTCATGGAGGGTCAGATGGGCGAGCTCGACGCCGAAGTGCGGCGGGCAATGTACTTCGAGGTCCAGCGAATCGTCTACGAACAGCTTCCGGTCCTGGATCTCGTGGTGCCGCACGCGCTTCTGGGCGCGAACGCTCGCGTTTCGAACCTGCGGCCGACGCCGTTCGCTCACGCCTTATGGAATGGCGAGGAGCTTTCAATCGGCGATGGGGGCGCGAAAGTCACGCGGAGAATACGTGATTCACGTCACTGACATCGGAAATCAAGGGGAGTAGCTTCCCAGCCGAAAGTTCGGTTATACTGCCGGCCCAAACGAGCCGAATGGTTCACGAGCCTCACTAGGCTGCGCGAGCGAGCTGGCAAGGAGGTGACCTCGGGATAAGCTGACGAGGGACGGTCCACGAGCAGAGCGAGCTTCGCGGGATTCGAACTATTCCAAGCATCATTCCTTTCATGACCGCCCGCCCTGCCTGGAGACGACCAGTCTCGAGCGATTCCAGCATCCCACAACTATTCCACTAGGTTCCCGGTAGAAAGTGAAGTCGTGTCGCGGCTCTGCCCGCGAGTGCGACCTTCCGTTGGAAAGGAGGAGGTCGATGCGAGGCATTCTTTGGGTTTGATGTTTTCGTTTCGAATATAGTCCTGTCGGTTCATTGGAAAATGCAACGTGGTTGATTGATAATTCCGTTCATTAAGGAGTCGATCATGGAAAATACGAAAGACGTTCGGGAAGTCGTTGAGCTCGAAATCGAGGAACTCGAAGAGCGCTCCGCACCTGGAATCATCATCGGCCTTTAAGTCTTCGCATCAGCGATTCGAATCCCACCTCATCATGAGTTCATCCCCTTAGAGAACCTGGAGACCCTGGGGAGCGGTCTCCTCGTTTCCTCCCTCTCTTCGCGGCGGCGATCGCGGCCTTTCGAGTTTTATTGATTCGCCGCGCCCGTTTGTGATAGCGTCACCGCGCAGGGTTGGTTGTTCCCTTCGACTCCGGAAGGGTTGCGCTTCGCTCTCGGACTCTTAACGTTCAAAGTTAATAAATCCCTAGGCGCTTTGCCTAGCAACCCGAGGTGCCGGAGTCAAAATGGACTGGCGTCGTTGGCCAGCCAGCGTCAAGATTTACGTAGCAGCGGTCGTCGGGGTCGGAGTACCCGTCTACGGATGGGCCCTCTACCAGTCCTTCGCCACCGCGCGCGCGTATCCTCCCGATAAGCTCGTCAGCCTGCTCGGGATTCTCTTCGTCGCCGGCTTGAGCGCGCGTTGGGTAGTGCGGATTCCCCGCACCACCAACTGGATCGCCGTCGCCGACTGCCTCATCATCAGTATCGTCATGATCTACGGCCTGGCGCCGGGGATCGTGGCCGCCGGTTTCTTTCACACGGTGAGCTACTGGTTCGCGGTGGAGCGCGAGCCGCAGGAGCACCACGGCGTGAAGCTCATCTGGAGCCGCCTGCGGGCGCTCTTCAACCTCTCGTTGAGCGCGCTTCACGCGCTTGCCTACGGCGCGGTCTTCCTCGCGGTCAAGCCCGCCGAGCCCATCACCGCCCCGGAGATCGTCTTCCCGGTGCTGCTGCTGGGTCTGACCTACTTCTTGGTGAACGCCCTCGGGATCCACGTGGCTCAGGCTCTCTGGGGGCAGGCCCGTTTCTGGGAGCTGTGGCGCGAGGACTTTCCCCTCATTCCCATCTATTTCGTCGCCTCCGCCTGCGGCGCGGCCATCGTCTATCTCTTCCATGAGCTCGTGGGGCCGGGCGCCTTCGTCCTCGCGCTTCCGTTCTGGATCGTCGCCTACTATGCCCACCGTTTCTACAAGGAGAAGTACGAGGAGCTGGCGAAGGTGCACCGCCAGACGCTCGAGGCCTTCGCGTTCTGCATCGACGCCATGGAGCTCCATACGGACTTCAAGCACCACACGCACACCCATATCCAGAGGACCCAGGTCCTGACCCTCGGCCTGGCGCGGGCGCTCAACGTGGACGAGAAGACCTATGAGGGGCTCCGCTACGCCTCGGTGCTGCACGACGTGGGCAAAATCTCGATCCCCTCGTACATACTCCACAAGCCGACGCGACTCACCGAGCGCGAGTTCCAGAAAATGAGCACTCACCCGGCGGTGGGAGCCCAGATCCTTTCCTCCATCGACTTCCCGTTCCCGGTGGTCGCCATCGTCAAGCACCATCACGAGAACTGGGACGGAAGCGGCTACCCCGACGGGCTCCGAGGCGAGGAGATCCCGCTCGGGTCCCGCATCCTCTCGCTCGCGGACTGCTACGAGGCGCTGACCGCGCGCCGCGTCTACCGGCGCTCGCTCTCCCGGGATGCCGCGGTCGCGATCATGAAGCGGGAGTCTCACAAGTTCGATCCCCGCGTCTTCCGGAGGTTCCTCGAGGTCGTCTCCGACCTGGACGCGGAGCTGAACTCCATCGAAGTGCGCTCGCTCACCGACCCCAAGGAGCACACCGATCGCGCCCGGGACCGCGACATCGTGGGCCAGCCGAAGTCGGTCACGCTCTCGAGCTCGATCTCCGAGCCGCAGCAGGAGATCTTCACCCTGTTCGAGATCTTCCAGAACATCGGGAACTCCCTTTCGAAGACCGACACCCTCACCATCCTCGCTTCGAAGCTGGAGAAGATCGTTCCCTTCACCACCCTCGTCATCTATCTGGTCGAGGACAGCTCGGGCGAGCTCCGGCCGGCTCATATCGGCGGGGTGAACAAGGAGCACTTCAACGATCTCGCGATCGAGATCGGAACGAGGCTCGCGGGGTGGGTCGCCGCCAACAACCGCTTCCTCTACAACGTCCATCCCGGTCCGGACACCATGACGCTTCCGCCCGAGGTGCGAGGCCTCTACGGGAACTCGCTCCTGGCTCCCCTGGTTCACGAGGAGAGGCCGATCGGGACCATCGCCCTCTACGTCGCCGGCGACGACAAGTACACCGACGACCATATCCGCCTCATGGAGATCGTGAGCAACCGGGCCTCGATCGCTCTGTTCAACGCGATTCGATTCGAGGAGACGCAGGAGGACGCCTTCACCGACCGGCTCACCGGGCTTCCCAATTCTCGGTTCCTCTACATCTTCTTCGAGCAGACGCTCTCCGAGGCCAAGCGCTACGGCGAGCCGCTGACGGTCATCGAAATGGACCTCGACGACTTCAAGAGCGTGAACGATCGACACGGACACCACACCGGCGACCGTTTCCTGAAGGAGGTGGGGCGAATCCTGAAAGAGCAGATGCGCGACTCCGACGTGCTGGTGCGCTACGCGGGAGACGAGTTCATCGCCGTCCTCCCCAAGACCTCCTACGAGCAGGCGCGCCAGTTCTCCTACCGCCTCCAGGACGCCGTGGAGGCCACGGTGCTCGACGTCGGCGTCGGGCCGCTCAAAGTGGGAATCTCCCTGGGGCTCGCCTCCTATCCGGCTTCGGGAAAGGACCTGGAGTCGCTCCTCATGGCCGCGGACAAGAACATGTACGAGGACAAAGCTCGAAGACGGGGCCGCAAGCGCGGGGTCGAGCCTCCCGCCGACAGCTTCCAGCCGAGCCTGTTCGAGAAGGAAGAGCTCCACCCGCGGCCGGGCTGACGCCCCGGAATCACGTCACCTGGAACGCATGGGCCGCGTTGTCCTTTCCCGTCTCGCCTCGGCTGTACCCCTGCTCGTGGCGACGACGCTTCTTTCGTTCCTGCTCGTCCACTGGGCGCCCGGTTCGTTTCTCGATAAGCTCCGGCTCCAGCCGGGGTTTCCGCAAAGCGTCATCGATCTACTGGAGGAGCGCTACGGCCTGGACCGGCCCTGGCACGTCCAGTACTCCTCCTGGCTCTGGTCCGCTGCCCGCGGAGACTTCGGCCTCTCCTTCAGTTTCCAGCGGCCGGTCGCGGAGCTCCTGAAAGAAAGCGTGCCGCGGACGCTCGCGCTCGCGGCGGCGGCGCTCCTCTTCTGCGCGCCGGCCGGAACCATCCTCGGGCTCCTCTCGGTGCGAAAGCTCAACGGGTCCTGGGATCGCCTCGCCTGCCGCGCGGCCCTCGCCCTCGTCTCGGTGCACCCGGTGATTCTCGCCATCCTCGCCTTGAGCATCGCCGCCTGGACAGGGTCGCTTCCGCTCGGAGGCGGCTCGAGCTTCGAGGCATCCGCCCTCCCCTGGTGGGGTCGCGGCGCCGATTACCTGCGGCACCTCGTCCTTCCGGCGACCGTCCTGGTCCTCGTGATGCTTCCCGGGTTCTTCCTTCAGGCAAGGGGGATGATGGCGGAAATGCTTCCCTCTCCGTTCGTCGCCGCCGCCCGGGCTCAGGGCCTGCCGGAGCGAGCTCTCCTGCTCCGCCACCTCCTTCCCGCGACGCTCGCTCCTCTGGTGAGCTACACCTCGAGCTCGCTTTCACGCCTCCTCAATGGAGCGTTTCTCGTGGAGGTCGTCACCGGATGGCCGGGGATGGGGAGGCTCGCGCTCGAGGCGCTCCGCGAGCAGGACTATTTTCTCCTGCTGGGCACGCTCGTGGTCGCCGGCGTCCTTCTCTCGCTCGGAAACCTGGTCGCTGACCTGCTGCTCGCGGAAGCCGACCCGCGAATCCGTCTCGAGGAGGCTTCGACGTGAGGGCGGGCGGGGTGATTCTCGTCGTCCTCGGGCTCCTGTCCCTGTTCGGCCCCGAGCTCGCTTCACAGTCCCCCTTCGCCCAGGATCGCGAGCGCGTCTATGAGCCGCCGTCGTTCGCCACCCACGTTCTCGGAACCGACGACCTGGGAAGGGACGTGCTCTCGCGGACCCTGCATGCGGCCCGCTTCACCCTCCTGACCGCGGTCGCGGGCGTGGTCCTCGCGGTCTTCCTGGGCAGCGCCGCCGGTTGCCTCGCGGGGCTCCTCGGTGGAATGTGGGATCGTCTGGTGATGCGCTCGACCGAGCTCTTCATGGCGCTTCCGGCGCTCTACCTGATCCTCGCGCTGCGGAACCTCTTTCCCGACTCCATCGGTCCATTCGACGCCGGACTCATCGTGGTGATCTCGCTCGCGGCCGTCGGCTGGAGCGGTGTCGCGCGGCTCGTGCGCGGCCAGGTGCTGTCGATTCGCGAACAGGCGTACATCGTCGCCGCCCGGGCGGCCGGAGCTTCGCGGGCACGGCTGCTCCTCGTCCACGTCCTCGGAATCCTGCGGCCGTTCCTGCTTCTGCAGCTCGGGCTCCTCGTCCCCTACTTCCTTCTCGGCGAGGTCACCCTCTCGTTTCTGGGGCTGGGTCTCGCGGATTCCGCGCCGAGCTTCGGGAACATGCTTTCGAGCGCGGTCGAGGACGCGAGCTTCCTCGGAGGTCGCTGGTGGACATGGGTGCCGCCCGCCGCGCTCCTGACGCTCGCGGTTCTTGGATCGAACCTCTGGATAGAGACCCTCCGGACGCGCTACCTGGGATACCGGGGGGGAGCCCTGGCGGGCTACCTCGGGCCGCCGGAGCGGGCGGGCCTCGAGAGCTGGGCCGCGAGAGCCTCGCGCTTCTGGTCTTCCTCTATGTGGGGCTCGAAGCACTTGCGGCAGCGCGCCTCGTAGGACTCCACTCCGCCGACCACCACGCGGTCGGTTTCCCCCTCCCCCAACCAGCAAAGGCGAGAGCCACGGGGCGCCGCGTGTGGCTGGCGGGGCTGCCGTCAGCGCATGCCGATCGGGAGGGCTCAGTCGCTTCGATCGCACGGGCTCTGATCGACGCCGGGGCCGACGTGAAAAGCACCGCAACCGGCGGGCCTCTCGCGCGCGCCCCATGCCTCTTGACCAGCTCCGCGTTCCCGACGATCGAGTCGAAGGGAGGGCGGTGATGACGTATCGCCGCCCCCCCGACCGTCTTCTGAACCCGCCTCAGTTCAGTGTGGTCGTGCCTGGCGGCGACTCGTTGTCCGCGGTATCGACGGCGATGACCGCGATGTCGCTGTCACCGAATAAGCTGTCGACTTCCGGGGCGATGGTCTGGCCAACGACCACGGCACGCAGCTCACCGTTGACGTACACGTCGTAACGGATGAGCGACTGTGGGGCGAGATCATCCGTCGAGGGCTCCCAATCCACGATGATGAACCCCCCATCGTCTTCTGCCGTGACGTTCATGGGTTGTGTCGGAGGAGTGTGGTCGTTGGGGTCGGCGGGGTCGGTCGTCACGAAAACGGGGTCGCTCATGGGCGAGTTGTTCCCGTCAAAGTCCCGGGCCCGCACGGTGAACGCATAAGTCGTATCTTGATCCAGTGGAACACAGCCCGTGGGCACCAGGACCACGGCGCAGGTAAACGTCGCCGTTCTCGAATTCAGCGTGACGACGGGCTGCCCGTCGATGAAGGTCGTGTACCAGATGATCGAGCCGTCGTCCGTGGACGACCAGCTCAGCGACGCGTGCGTCGGGCCGACATCCAGCAATTCCACGACGGGCTTCGTCGGCGCGGCGATCTCCCCGGGTAACGTGACCGTCACGGGGTTGCTGGACGAGGACAGGTTCCCGGCAGCATCCCTCGCGTAGACACGGAAGGTATACCTCTTGCCCGATTGCAGGCCCTCGAGGGTATGACTCGTCTCCGTCTGAGGGACGGTCACGTTCGTGGGAGCGCAGCAGACGAGGTAGACGAAGCTGCCCGAATTGTCCGTGGAGGGTCCCCATGCCAGCGACACGCTGTGCTCGGTTGTCGCCGTGACTACGAGGCCGGTCGGCGCCGTCGGTTTTGTGCGATCTCGAAACCGGAAACTTTGGGCCGAAAGGACGGACGAACAAAATAAGACGGCGAGGGTCAGCATGAAAGCGATCGTGAACGACGAGTGCAATGTTCTCTTCATATCGGCTCCTCTCTATGACTCGACCTTTTTTTGCGCCAGGGCCGGGCGGATTAGCGGTATCCGGTCAGAGGGCTGTGCAAAGGCCGTGCCCAGGCCGTTTGTCCCTCGCAATGGCACTGTCGCGCGCATTCTCGGGTTTACCCGACGAGAGCGATTTCGCTTTTCGGTAGGCGTTTACCGGAGCGGTAACGGATGGGAATTCGTGGCCGTGGGCCCGATGAATGCCGGTCGTCTCAACCAGTCGGCCGCAGCGGTCGTCGTCGGCGGGCTACCCCGGGCCGCCGGAGCGGGCGGGCCTCGAGAGCTGGGCCGCGAGAGCCTCGCGCTTCTGGTCTTCCTCTATGTGGGGCTCGAAGCACTTGCGGCAGCGCGCCTCGTAGGACTCCGCTCCCCCGACGACCACGCGGTCGGTCGAGGCCACGAGCCGCTGCGTGTGGTTGGCGGGGTTGCCGCAGCGCATGCAGATCGCGAGGGTCTTGGTGATGTACTCCGCCACCGCCAGGAGCTGCGGCATCGGCTCGAAGGGCTTTCCCAGATAGTCGGTGTCGAGGCCCGCGAGGATCACGCGCTTTCCGCTGTTCGCCAGGACGTTCGAGACCTCCACCAGCCGCAGGTCGAAGAACTGACCCTCGTCGATCCCCACCACCTCGGTGCGGGGAAGGATCTTCTCGAGGATTTCGTCCGCGGTCTTCACCAGCTCCGCGTCGATGCGCATGTCGCTGTGGGAGACGATGTGCTCGAGGCTGTAGCGCCCGTCGATGTCGGGCTTGAAAATCTGGACCCGCTGTCTCGCGATCTGCGCCCGCCGGAGCCGCCGGATCAGCTCCTCGCTCTTGCCGCTGAACATGCTTCCGGTGATGACCTCGATCCAGCCATGACTCGCCGCCTGAGAACGCACAACGTCCATTTCGGTTCAGCCCCTGTTTTCCATTCCGTAGCCAGGCGCATTATAGAACGGGGCGAGGGCGTGGATCAGCGATCGCACGAACGCCTCCTCCCGGCTCACCAGCATCCGCGTCAGGATTCCGAAGGTGCCCTCGTTCGCCGCGATCTCCCGCCGTCCGAAGTATCGATCCGCCGCCGGGCCGAGCTCGATGCCCGCGAGCACCGGATCCGCCAACCCTCCGGGGAGCGGAATCGCGCCGCTGCCGCCGAAGAAGCCCCGTCGCCCGTCGGTGACATGGGCCCAGGCCTCGAGGAAGAGAAAGCCCCCTGCGCTCGCGACGCCGCCTTCCAGACCTATGCCGAGAGTCGGGCGCCTTCCCTCGGACAGGAGCGCCTGATATACGGACGAGGCGCGATTCTGCGCGCCGCGCATGGTCTCCTCCGTCGATCGGGGTGTCGAGGAGACCCCCGAGGGGACGCTCCGCGTCTGCAGTTGGATCCCGCCCGGCAGGAAGTCGGGCAAGCGCTCGCGGAGCTCGGACAGGGCGCGCTCGACGGCGCGAATCTTGGGGGCCCGCGTGGTGCCTACGGCGATGACCGCTTCGACGTCCGTGGCGTCCTTAGAGGGGGTCATCGAGAACGAGCGAAAGCCCCCGCTCGACGAGGTGATAGGTGAGGACCGAGCCGCCAGCGGCGCGAATCGCGTCCTCGACGGCGGCGCGCCTGCCGTCCGGGACCGCGACCACCATGCAGCCGCCGCCCCCGGCACCGCAGACTTTCGCCGAGACGGCGCCGGCCGCACGCGCCGCCCCGATGATCGCTTCGAGCTCCGGGCTCGAGACCGCTGGCGCCATCGCCCGCCGGGCATCCCAATCCTCTCCCATCAGGGCGGCGACGCGATCGAGATCTCCCGCGGCGAGCGCGTTTCGCAGGGCCACGGCGGTGCGTCCGCTCTTTTCCAGGGCACGCCTCGTGCCCTCGTCGCCTTCGAGGAACCGGCGCACCACCTCCCAGTTCGTCGCTCCCGAACGGTGGGGCTGATGCGAGTAGGCGAGCAGGAACCGCTTCTCGAACTCCGCGGCGTCCACCGCCAACGGCTCTCGCCGGTGCCGGAGCTTCTCCCACCACAGGCACGATGCGCCGCCGTAAACGGGAGGGTAGTGATCCTGGGCCCCGGTCATCGTGCCCAGCACCTCGACTTCCACGTCCTTCACGATATCGATCAGGTTCCGCTCGTGATAGCGGAAGCCCGTCAATCCGTTCAGCGCTCCGGCGATGGAGACTCCGAGCGACGACGAGGCCCCGAGCCCCGCCTGGGGAGGGGCGTCGGAGTGGGTCACGATCGATAGAGGCTCGCGGGGAGCGAAGAAGGTCAGGAGGCGCCCCGCGATCTCGGCGCCCTCGAGCTTCGCGAGCTCTCGAGGGCTGGAAGCGGCCCTCTCTCGCCCCGAGATCTTTTCGCGCACCCGCCATTTTCCATCGGTCGAGGGGGAGATCTCGGCCTCGGTATAAAGGTCGATCGCGAGGTTCACCGTCGCCGCTTCCTCGATGAGGAGGTACAGAGGCCAGAGATCGACGGTGCCGCCGGCGAGATCTATGCGCGAGGGGGACCGGGCGCGGAGGGTCATCTACCAGACGAAGCCGACGTACGCGCTGAACTCCGTGTCGGCGCCCGATTCGAAAGCGCCCTGGACCTGGAGCTCGAGAGACAGGTGACCGATCTCCACCCCGCCGAGAAAGTGATAGCCGATGTCGTTGGCCCAGTCGGTCTCGTTCGAAACGAAGTTGAGGGTGCTCACCAGGCCGAGGCCGCCGCCGACGAAAGGACGCGCGCCGAGGCTCCCGGACTTGTACTTGATGTTGGCGAACCCGTTGATGGGAACGACCGTCGCCGTCGGGCCCGAGGCAGTGACGTCCTGCCGATAGATGGACGTCTGCACTTCGAAGCCGGCGAAGAGCGTCTCCGAGAAGTTGACCGGATAGTCGGCTCCGAAGGCGGCACGCCAGCGGCCTTCGAACCCGACGTCCCGCGGATGAAGAATGACGCCGCCCTTGAGGAAGGTGTCTCCGGCGAGCGCCGGACCGGCCACCGCGAGCAGGGCCGGCACGAGCGCCGCCAGGAAAAGCCGCGCGTGACGAGCTTTCTCGATTTTCATGTGCCGGGAATTATAACCCACCGTGAATGCTATCCTGGAGGGTTGTGGGCGATCTGGTGAAAGCGGTGGGGGAGCGGCTTCAGAACCGCGTCCCCGCGAGCGCCCCCCCGGAATTGCGGCCTGCCGCCGTCCTGATCCCCATCGTTGTCGAGCCCGAAGGACATTCGCTCCTTCTCACCCGCCGAGCCGAGAACCTGCGGCGCCAGCCCGGGGACATCTCCTTTCCCGGGGGCGCAGTCGACCCGTCGGACGAGACCCCTCTCGCGGCAGCGCTCCGCGAGAGCCGCGAGGAGGTCGGGCTCGATCCGGGTGCGGTCACCGTCCTCGGGCAGATGGACGAGCGCGGAACCATCACCGGGTTCCGCATCACTCCCTTCGTCGGAGTGGTCATCGGGCCGTACGACTTCGCGCCGAACCACGAGGTCGGCGAGCTCCTGAAAGTCCCGATCGCGATGCTTTCCGCCCCCGCGGCGCTCTCGATCGAAATCCGGCGAATGCGCGGTGTCCCCCGCGACGTCTACCACTACCGCTACCGCGAGCACGACATCTGGGGCATCACGGGGCAGCTCGTCAAGGATTTCTTGGAGCTCATCCAATAGAAGTCATCGGTCATCAGGTCATCAGTCGGACGTTTCCGAGGCTCAGCTGCGGCGCCCAAGCTTCGGCGTCTCCGAACCGGTAACTGGAAACTGACAACTGACAACTGCTTTGTCCACGAATCCAACGAAAACGGGATGCCGGAGTCTCCGCTCTCTCGTGAGCCCGGTGTACTGGACGCGCACCACCAGACGCGGAGCGATCCAGTCGATCTCGCCCGGGGCCTCGGCCTCTAACCCCGGGGGCGGCTTCGAGCGCAGTCCGTCGAGAGCGGTTTCCAGATCTTTGAGCGTGGTCTGATCGATCCCGCTTCCCGCGTTTCCGATCCAGACGAGCCGTCCTTCCCGGTGGGAGCCGAGCACCAGGGATTTGATCCGTTTCCCTCCGCGCTCGCGGACGAGGCCTACGAGGACCGCGTCCACCTCGCGCCGCACCTTGATCTTGAGCCAGTCCTGAGTTCGTTCGCCCGGGAGGTAGCGGCTTCCCAGCCTCTTCGCGAAGATTCCCTCGAGACCTCGCTCCTTCGCCTCTTCGAACAATGCCGTGCCCCGGCCGACCACGTAGGCGCTTTCGACGATGGGCGAGGGAGGATTCACCAGGAGCTCCGAGAGCAGGCGGCGCCTCTCGACCAGAGGGCGATCGAGGAGCGACTCGCCGTTGCGGTGCAGGAGATCGAAAGCGATATAGACCGCGGGGTGCGCGCGGGATTTAACCCCTGCGGTGCGAGTCAGCTCGCGCACCAGCACCCGCTGGAAGTCCGGCCGGCCCTCTTCGTCGAGGACCACGATCTCCCCGTCGAGGATGCCCTCCCCGTCGAGCGCCCTCAGGGCCGTGAGGATCTCCGGATAGCGGTCCGAGCTGTCGGTCAGCTTCCGCCCCTGCAGGCGGGCGAGCCCCTCGCCGAAGAACGCCAGGGCGCGGATGCCGTCCCACTTGATCTCGTAGAGATAGTCGTCCGAATCGAAGGGCGAGCCGGGACTCGCCAGCATCGGCGGGATTCTCGACGTGCGCCAGTCGGACAGACCTCAACTCGCCCGTTCGAGGCTCTGCTCCAGGCTCGATTTGAGCGCCTCCATGAGGTTGATGACCTTGCCGGTCTCTACCTCGGGCGGCTCGACGATTTCCTTGCCTTCCGCCTTGGCCTTGATGATCTCGAGGAGCTTCTCCCGGTAGTTGTCCTTGAACTCCTCCGGCTGGAACGGCTTGGTGATGGCGTTGATGAGCTGGGTCGCGAGCTTGAGCTCCTCGGGGTTCACCTGGGGCTTGGCCTCGAGCTCCTCGATGCCGGAAAGGGCCCGGATCTCGTCGGCGTAGTAGAGCGCCGACATCACGAAGGCGTTGTCGCGCGGCCGCACCGCGACCATCTGCTCCTTGCCGTTCATCACGATGCGGGCGAGGCCGATCCGATCGGTCTCCTCGGCCGCGGTGCGGATGGTGGCGAAGGACTCGATGGCGACGGGTCCGTCGGGAACGAGGTAGTGCGAGCCGTGGTAGTAGAGGGGGTCGATCTCGCCGCGCTGGACGAACTGCACGATCTGGATCGATCGGGTGGACTCGAGCCGGACCTTGGCGAAGTCCTCCTCGTCGAAGATCACGTACTGCTCCTTGGCGTACTCGTAGCCCTTCACGATCTCGTCGCTCCCGACGCTCCGGTCGCAGGTGGGGCATCTCTTGTCGTAGCGAATGCGGGTGTTGCACACCTTGTGAATCTGGTTGAACGAGAGCGCCTCGGAACGGGCGGCGGGGTACATCCGCACGGGGATGTTCACCAGCGACAGCTTCAGGAAGCCTTTCCAGGTAGGTCTCACCGGCACCTCCTCCGTGTTCCCGGAGTGTAGAAGTCGCAGCCGCGGCTGTCAACGCGACGGGCGGGAAGAATTCGCGCGACGCCGTAAATGACGGACAATAATGAACCTCGGCAGACGCGAGTTTTTCGACCGTGCCTGGATTTGCTATGATTCGTGTGAAAGCGGGGCGCTCGCGAATCGAGCTCGCCGAAAGACGATTATCCCTCGCGACTGGAGAACTCAACCACATGTCAACCGAGACCCTCGAAGGTGAGGCACGGCCGGACGTCAAGCCCACTCTGATCAACGATTTTTCCATCCAGGTGGCGACGGTCAACGGCTCCGGAAGCCAATCCTCGAACAGCGTGCTGATGCGATCGATTTTTCAGATGGGAGTGCCGGTGAGCGGGAAGAACCTCTTCCCCTCGAACATCCAGGGCCTCCCCACCTGGTTCACGATCCGCGCGAACAAAAAGGGCTATATCGCCCGGAGGAAGGAGATCGATCTCCTGGTGGCGATGAACCCCGCGACCGCCCGCGAGGACGTGGCCGCGCTCGAGCCCGGGTCCGCCGTAGTCTACGAAGAGAGCCTGGGGCTTTCGAAGCTCCGGAGCGACCTCGTCACCTACCCCGTTCCCTTCGCCGAGCTGGCGAAGGAGGTGGTGGAGGACACGCGCCTCCGAAAGCTCCTCGCCAACATGATCTACGTCGGCGTCGTGGGACACCTCCTCTCGATCGATCGCCAGGAGATCCGGACCGCCATCGAGAAGCAGTTCTCCGGCAAGGCGAAGGCGGTGGGCCTCAACGTCAAGGCGGTCGACGTCGGCTTCGATTACGCGGCCAAGCATTTCCAGATCTCGGACACGATGCGCGTCGAGCGGATGAACAAAACCGCCGGGAAAATCCTGATCGACGGCAACGCCGCCGCCGCCATCGGCTCGATGTTCGCCGGTGTCACCGTCGTGACCTGGTATCCCATCACTCCGTCTTCGAGCCTCGTCGAACAGCTCATCGACTACCTCAAGGAATATCGGGTCGATGAGGCCACGGGGAAGGCCACTTTCGCCGTGGTACAGGCCGAGGACGAGCTCGCCGCCATCGGCATGGTCCTGGGGGCGGGCTGGGCGGGTGCGCGCTCGATGACCTCCACCAGCGGCCCGGGCATCTCGCTCATGTCGGAGTTCGTCGGCCTCGGCTACTACGCCGAGATTCCCGCGGTGGTGTGGAACATCCAACGCGTCGGACCCTCGACGGGACTTCCCACCAGAACCTCTCAGGGAGACGTGCTGAGCTGCTATCAGCTTTCCCATGGCGACACCAAGCACATCCTGCTGTTCCCCTCCTCCGTCGCCGAGTGCTTCGAGCACGCTGCGACGGCCTTCGACCTGGCGGAGCGCTTCCAGACGCCGGTTTTCGTGATGTCGGACCTGGATCTGGGGATGAACGTCTGGATGTCGGACCCGTTTCCGTATCCGGAGAAGCCCATCGACCGCGGGAAGGTATTGAGCGCGGCGGACCTCGAGAAGGTCGGAACCTTCGGGCGCTATCGGGACGTCGACGGCGACGGCATCCCCTACCGAACGCTCCCCGGGACCAACCACCCTCTCGCCGCCTACTTCACCCGGGGAAGCGGCCATACCCCCGAGGCCGAGTACAGCGAGCGGGCGACGGACTACGTCTCGAATCTCGACCGCCTCGCGAGGAAATACGACACCGCCCGCACCTTCGTGCCCGCGCCCGTCGTCGACAACGAGAAGACGGCGGAGGTGGGCATCATCGCCTACGGGACCACGGACTGGGCAGTCCAGGAGTCCCGCGACCAGCTCCGCGAGGAGGCCGACCTGAAAACGAGCTACCTCCGGGTCCGCGCGCTTCCGTTCAACGCCGACCTCGCGGCCTTCGTCGCCCGCCACCGGCGGGTGTACGTCGTGGAACAGAACCGCGACGCGCAGATGCTCCAGCTGGTGCGTCTCGAGCTCGCGTCGCGCCCCGAGCTGGTGGGCCATGTGGAAAAGCTCCGGAGCGTCCTTCACTACAGCGGGCTTCCCATCGACGCCCGTTTCGTAACCGAGCAGATCCTCTCGCAAGAGCGGGCAGCCTCGAAGCCTCGATGAAGACTGGAAGTGCGTCATGGGAACGATAGTCGAAGAATCCGCGTCGCCGAAGAAAGTGAACCGCGTCGGACTCACCCAGGCCGACTACAAGGGAAAGCCATCGACCCTCTGTAAGGGCTGCGGCCACGACTCCATCAGCAGCCAGCTCATCAAGGCGTTCTACGAGTACGGGGTGGAGCCCTACAAGGTGGCGAAGCTCTCGGGAATCGGCTGCTCGTCGAAGACGCCCGCGTACTTCCTCAACCGCAGCCACGGCTTCAACGCCGTGCACGGCCGCATGCCCTCGGTGGCGACCGGCTCGATTCTCGCGAACCGCAACCTGGTCGCCGTCGGCGTCTCCGGGGACGGTGACACCGCGTCCATCGGCATCGGTCAGTTCGTTCACCTTCTGCGGCGCAACCTCCCCATCGTCTACATCGTGGAGAACAACGGGGTCTACGGTCTGACCAAGGGCCAGTTCTCGGCGACCGCGGATCTCGGCTCCAAGCTCAAGACCGGAGTGGTGAACGATCTCCCGGCGATCGATCTGTGCGCGCTCGGCATCGAGCTCGGCGCGACCTACGTCGCCCGTTCGTTCGCCGGCGATCCGAAGCAGGTGGTGGCGCTGCTGAAGGGCGCGTTCGCCCACAACGGCACCGCGGTGCTGGACATCATCAGCCCCTGCGTCACCTTCAACAACCACGAGGGCTCTACCAAGAGCTACACCTGGGGCAAGGAGAACGAGGAGATGCTCCACGATCTGGACTTCATCCCGTTCTTCGAGCCGATCGAGGTCGATTACGAGGAGGGGCAGGCGATGGACGTCGAGCTCCACGACGGGTCGCACATCCTCCTGAGGAAGCTCGGTCGCGACTACGATCCCAGGAACAGGAGGGTCGCTATCGAGCTCCTCATGGAAGCCCGGGAGAAGCAGCAGTTCCTGACGGGCCTGCTGTTCGTCGATCCCGACGAGAAGAACTTCATCGACCACCTCAATCTGGTCGACGAGCCGCTGGCGACGCTCCCGCTCGAGAGGACCCGGCCCAAGAAGGCCGCCCTCGACGCGATCATGGAATCGCTGAAGTAGAACAGCTCCAACACACTCATCTGAAACGATCCCGAGCCGCGGGGCCCTGAAGGAGGTCCCCCGCGGCACGAATTCACTCAACGAAACCGGTACTTCAGCTCGGCGACGACCTGCCTCTTGATGATGTCGCCGAAGACGTGCTGCTGCGCGTCGTCGTTGTTCAGATTGACGAGCTTGATCGACGCGGTGATCCGGTCTTCCGCCAACCTCACTCCGAAGCCTCCGTTCACCATCGCGTAGGATTCCGTCGGTCCGTGATAACGGGCGTCGAGGACGTCCGTCCAGAAGGCGGAGTCGGTGTAGTTGAACGACAGGTTCCCGAAGAACCGCCCTACCGAGAGATTCGCACCCACGTTGAATCGGTTCGCCGGAGGAATGTTCAGCTCGGAGAAGTCCGCCGGATTGTCGGGCTCCGGCTCCGCCTGCCAGGAGTAGTTGGCGAAGAGGCCCAAGTCGTCCGAGATCCGCGCATCGAGCCCGAGCTCGATTCCCCAATCCCTCACCCCCTCGAAGTTCAGATAGGTGAAGCCCGACGGAAGCCCCCGTCCCGCTTGATTCAGGAGATCGAGGACCACCGGCGGCAGCGGCCATCCGGGCGGAGGATTGCCGCTGCTGTAGGTCCCCGACTGCGTGAAGAAGATGTTGTCGCTCGTCTGGTTCAGGTACCAGGCGGCGCTGAGATTATATCGATCCGCGACGGTACCGGTGTAACCGACCTCGTACGCTGTCATGCTTTCCTCGTTCAGCCCCTCGTTCCCCACGGCGGCCACGGGAAACGCGTACTGTCTTCCGGCGAGCGCGGGGTTGAGGAGGCCGAGGTCGATCGCCTGCACGATGGTGACGTCTAGGAAGCTGTTCACGAACGACGGCGCCCGGAACGCCTTGTTGTAGGAGACGCGGAACGCGTGCTCCGGCGTCGGCTTGATCATGAACGTGGTGCGGGGCGAGAAGACGACCTTGTCGATCACACTGAAGGCGTCGGCCCGGCCCCCCACCAGCCAGCGGAAGTGGTCCGAGAGAAAGATCTCGTCCTGAATGTAGAAGCCTCCCTCGGTTCGGTTGTCGCCCCGGGGAGCGATCGAGAGGTCGAAGCCGTTGTACCGGAAGTTGCCTCCGTAGGTGAGGATGTGGCGGGTGCCGAGGACCGACGAGGTTCCCGCCTCGAAGTCGTAGGTCTTGTTGTCGAAGAGGAACGTGATGGGCCGGCCGTCGGGTCCGACGGCGAGGAGCGCCGGGGCCTCGCCGTCGAGGAGGTTGGTGAAGAAGTTCACCTTCCAGCTCCCCCGCTCGTAGTTGACCTTTCCGTAGCCCGAAACGGTCCCCGACTGGATGTCGAAGGGGCCGATCCCGGTATGGATGATTCCCTGGGTTCCGGCGAATCCGCCGGCGAAGATGAGCTTCTGGTTAGAGTCGGCGAAGTCGTAGTCGACCCGGGCGTCGAGCTTCGGCTGCGTGGTCTCGGTGTTGGGAAAGGGCGGGTACTCCCCGCCGCCCGTGCCCCGCTCGGGGTCGACGGGAATCCGGCCCGTCGGCCGCGCGAACGCCTCCATGTTGAAGACGCCGGCGGAAATCTTGTAGGCCCAGCGGTCGTTCAACGCCTGCGCGTGGGTCAGGTGGATGTTGTACGTCTCGCCGCCGTCCTGGTCGCTTCCGGGCACGTCCCGATTCACTCCTCCGTAAGCCAGAGTGAGCGTCGTGCCGTCGATCTGCCGGGGGGTCTTGGTGATGACGTTGACGACGCCGGTCATGGCGTTCGCTCCCCAGACCGCCGAAGCGGGGCCGCGGATGACCTCGATCTGGGCGATCTCGCTGGTATCCACGGGGAGGAAATCCCAGGCCACGAAGCCGAAGAAGTCCTGGTAGATGCTGCGGCCGTCCAGGAGCGCGAGCTGAGACGTCGACAGGGTCGAAGTGGCGCCGCGGGTCACGATGTTTATGTCGCGCGCGGAGGTCTGCGCAACGTTCACCCCCGGCACCGATCGCAGCAGGTCGCCGTAGTTCGAAGCGGGCGAGCTCTCGATCGCCTCCGAGGTCACGACGCTCACCGCCGCGGGTGAGTTGATGAGCTGCTGCTCGACTTTCGAGGCGGTCACGATCACCGTTTCGGCGTAGGTGAGCTCGTCTTTTTCCTCCTGCTCCTCGGGCTCCTTCTCTTCCTGGGGCGGCGGCTCCTCCTGGGCTCCGGCGGGAGCGGTCCAGACGAAGGTCAAAGCGGCGGCGAGCAACCAAGTGGGTTTCATACGGTGGGACCTCCTGAAAGAAGAGCCGGGGCGATGGGGAGAACCGGCGGCGACGACGAGAATTTATTTCACAGCAGGACCCGCAGTTTCAAGGCGGCTGCGGCTGCGGCGAATGCCTATAATGGGCGGCCATGTCCAATGTCACCGAAGCGGCCGTTCTCGAGAAGCTCTCGAGCCTTCACGATCCCGATCTGGGCCGCGACATCGTCTCGTTGGGCTTCGTGAAGAACGTCCGAATCTGCGCGCCCATCGTGAGCTGCGACATCGAGCTCGCGAATCCCGCGAGCCTGGTGAAGGAGCGACTGCAGCGGGAAGCCGAAGCCGCCCTTCGCGAGATTCCCGGAATCGACCAGGCGAACGTGAAGATGACCTGGGCGGTGACCGCCTCTCCCGAGGCCTCGCAGAGGATCCTTCCCGGCGGGCAGACCCTGCCCGCCCCCCAGAAGCCGCCCGGGGTCAAGAACCTGATCGCGGTGGCCTCGGGAAAGGGAGGAGTCGGCAAGTCCACGGTCGCCGCGAACCTCGCCGTCGCCCTCCGCGAGACGGGCGCTTCCGTCGGCCTCTGCGACGCCGACGTCTACGGGCCCTCCCAGGGGACGATGTTCGGCTTGTCGGACCAGCCGGAGGCGGACGCCGAGAGGCGCCTCATCCCGCTCGAATCGCGCGGGGTGAAGATCATGTCGATGGGGCTCCTCACCTCGAAGGAGACTCCAGTCATCTGGCGCGGGCCCATGGCCACCCGGCTCATCCAGCAGTTCCTCTCGGGCGTCGCCTGGGGCGAGCTCGACTATCTGGTGATCGATCTACCGCCGGGAACCGGCGACGTGCAGCTCACGCTCACCCAGAGCGTTCCGCTGACGGGCGCGGTCATCGTCACCACTCCCCAGGACGTCGCCCGGACCATCGCCGAAAAAGGTCTGCGGATGTTTCAGCCGGTTCAGGTCCCGGTCCTCGGGGTCATCGAGAACATGAGCTATTTCGTCTGCTCCCACTGCCAGGAGAAGACGTTCATATTTCGCGAGGGAGGCGGAAAGCAGATCAGCGACGAGCTCGGGATCCCGTTTCTCGGCGGAATTCCCATCGATCCCGAGGTGGTTCTCGCCGGAGACGAAGGCGTTCCGATCGTGGCGCGCAACCCCTCGTCTCCCGCCGCCGTCGCTTATCGGGAAATCGCCTCGAAGGTGGCGAGCGCCGTCGCCCGGGCGAACTTCGAGAGCGGTTCGGCGAAACGTCCGAAGGAGATGGTAGGCGAGGCGCGGGAGCTGCGGATCGTCTGGAACGACGGTTCGGAGTCGTCCTACCCCTACGACTTCCTCCGGAACCATTGCCCCTGCGCTCTCTGCGTCGACGAGTGGACGGGCAAGCGGAAGAGCCTGGTGCTCCTGCTCCCGTCGAACTTCCGCGCGATGAAGATCGACCCCGTCGGCAACTACGCGATCCAGATCGGCTGGTCCGACGGCCACAACTCCGGGATCTACAGCTTCAGACTGCTGAAAGAGCTGGAAGAGAAGCTTCGAGCCAAGGCTTAAATACAAGGGGGATGTGGAGACCGGGGGGATAAGGGGATAAATCTTTTCCGGTCTTATCTCCACATCCCCCTTCTTACACTCCTACCGCATTCCCGGTCGTGCTACGTCGAGGACGCCTTCCACCGAGCGTATGGACCGCGCGATGCGGTCGAGCTCTTTCACGTTGCTGATGGAGACGGTGACGTCGATTGCCCCCTTCCGGTCCTCGAAGGTCTTCGCCTCGATGGTGCGGATGTCGGTGTTCATGTCGGCGATGATCGAGGTGATGTCCGCGAGGATCCCCTTGCGGTCCTCGACGTTCACCGAGAGGGTGATGTCGTACTTCGCGTCCTTCTCGCCCTGCCAGGACACTTCGACCCGGCGCTCCGGGTCCACCATCAGCTTCAGGAGGTTGGGGCACTGCGCGGAATGGACCGACACCCCCTTGCCCCGGGTGACGTAGCCGGTGATGCTCTCGCCCGGGATGGGGTTGCAGCACTTCGCGCGATAGACCATGAGGTCGTCCATGCCGTCGACCTTGATCTTGTCGTCCGCGCCCTTCAGCACGCGCCGGACCGCGCGGGCCAGGCTGGCGCCGGCGCCGGTCTTTTCCTGCAGCCGATCGGGCGGGACGAGCCGGGCGAGCAGCTTTCTCGGGGAAAGCTTTCCGTACCCGATCGCGGCGAACAGGTCGTCGTTCTTCGAGAAGCCGTACTCTCTCAGGATCTCCTGGAGCGGGGTCCCGTCGACCGCTTGCTTCAGGCTGAGATCGAACCTCTGCGACTCCTTCTCCAGGAGTTTCCTTCCGATCTCGATGCTGCGCTGGCGCTCGGCGGCGTTGAGGAACACCCGAATCTTGTCGCGGGCCCTCGAGGTGACGACGAACGAGAGCCAATCGCGGCTGGGGCGATGGCCGCGGGAAGTGAGGATCTCGACGATGTCCCCGTTCTTGAGCTTGTAGCGAAGGGGGACCATGAGCCCGTTGACCCGGGAGCCGACGCACTGGTGGCCGACGTCGGTATGGATGGCATAGGCGAAGTCGACGGGAGTCGCCCCCCGGGGAAAGGACTTCACGTCCCCCTTGGGGGTGAAACAGAACACGTCCTCGGGATAGAGGTCGACCTTGAGGTTGTTGAGGAACTCGTGGGGGTCCTTGACTTCGCGCTGCCATTCGATGATCTGCCGGAGCCAGGCGAAGTTCTGGATGTCCTCTTCACCGAGGGGCCTTCCTTCCTTGTACTTCCAGTGGGCGGCGATTCCCTGCTCGGCCACCCGGTGCATCTCCTCCGTTCGAATCTGCACCTCGAAGGGGACGCCGACGTCGGTGATGACGCTGGTGTGGAGCGAGCGGTATCCGTTCGGCCGGGGCATGGCTATAAAGTCCTTGATCCGGCCCGGCACCGGGCGCCAGGTGTTGTGGATGATGCCGAGCGTGGCATAGCAGTTCTTGACGCTGTCGGAGATGATGCGGAGAGCGATGAAGTCGTAGACCTGATCGAGCTCGATCTGCTGGCGCTTCATCTTCTGATAGATGCTGTAGATGCTCTTGGTGCGCCCGGTGATGTCCGCCGGGATTCCGTTCTCCGCCAGGTTCTTCTCCAGGACCCCCTTGACCTCGGCGATGAACTCCTCGGTCCACTTCCTCTTCGCCTCGACCCGAGCGGCGAGGACCCCGTAGGCCTTGGGCTCCAGGTTCTTCAGGCAGAGGTCCTCGAGCTCGTTCTTGATCTTGCCGATGCCCAGACGCCCGGCCAGGGGAGCGTAGATCTCCAGGGTCTCGTTGGCGATGTGTACGCGGCGCTCCTCGGAGAGGTGCTGGAGGGTCCTCATGTTGTGAAGCCGGTCGGCGAGCTTCACCAGGATGATGCGAAGGTCGTCCACCATCGCCATCAGCATCTTGCGGAAGTTCTCCGCCTGGTGCTCCTCGGCGGAAGAGAACTTCATCTTGCTGATCTTCGTGAGCCCCTCGATGATGTGCGCGACTTCCTTCCCGAAGAGCTCCTCCACGCTCTCGATGCTGGTCAGGGTGTCCTCGACGACGTCGTGGAGGAGGCCGCAGGCGACGGAGGCCTCGTCGAGCTGCATCTCCGCCAGGATATTGGCGACCTCGAGAGGGTGAATGAGGTAAGGCTCGCCCGACTTTCTAAGCTGGTCGCGATGCTCCCGGGCGGAGAACACGTAGGCCCGGCGCAGGAGCTCCAGGTTTCCGTCCGGCTGGTAGGCACGGACCTTCTCCAGGATGTTCTCGAATCGGATCATAGAGGGGGGCGGAGGCTCCGAAACCAGAGCCCCGAGAGCCCCAAGAACCCCATGATAGAGAGAGGGCGCAAGCGGATCAAGACGATGCCGGGCACGGGCTTACCGGCGATACCCTCTTTCTTGACTGACCTGGTACCCCATACTATACTTCGCTCCCCAATGGAGATCTCCATGGGAGTAGGGGGTTTTTCGGTCATGCAGACCCATCGTGGGAAAGTAATCACAGTCTCACTCGTTGCGCTGGTCGCGCTCGGCGGTTGTGCCAACCTTCAGCAGAAGTGGAACATGCTGAAGTCGAGGCGGGCTTTCAAGCAGGCGAACCTGGACTACGCCAACAAAGATTACCAGGGCGCCATCGACCTCTACAACACGACGCTCGAGCTCGATCCGAATCCCGATCCGCGGGTGCTCGTGACCACCCATTTCTACCGCGGAAGCAGCCAGCACCTTCTTTACAAACCGTCGAAATTCGACGACCCCGAGAACGACGCCCTGCTGGAGGCGGCGATCAAGGACTACGAGACGGCGATCGACCTATCCCGCGAACATGCAGCCGAGTTCGAGATGCTCAAGCCCTACCAGCAGTACGGCATGGAGCAGCTGGCCGCGATCTACCGCGACAACCTGGACGATTTCGAGATGGCCGAGAAGTACTTCAAGGCGCTCATCGAGTTCGACCCCAAGACCCCCGAGCGTTATTACGCCCTCGCCGACGTGTACGAGCGGTTCCACGATCCCGAGGAGCTTCCGCTCCTGGAGCAGGCCATCGAGTGCTACAAGAAACCGGTGGACCTGGCCCCCTCGGATCCGCTGGCGTACCGCCAGGTCGCGAACCTCCTGAACAAGTACGGGCGATTCGACGAGACCATGGAGTGGCTCGGCAAGGCTCGCGACGTCCAGGCGACCAACCCCGAGGGCTACTACCTCATCGCCGTCCACTACTGGGACAAGGTCTACCGGGATCCCGACCTGACCCCGGACGCCAAGAAGCAGTACATCGAGCTCGGCATGGCGCAGCTCGATCAAGCTCTCGGGATCGACGACCAGTACGTCGACGCGCTGATCTACAAGAACCTTCTCCTTCGCGAGCAAGCCAAGATCGATCCGCGGCGAAAGGCCGAGCTCGAGGCGATGGCGAACGAGCTCCGCGACCGCGCGATGGCCCTTCGTGAGAAGCAGCAGGAGGCGGAGAAGGCCGCCGCCGCCGCCGCCGCGGGCGAGGCCGAGGAAAAAGAGCAGCCGCCGACGCAGCCCCCGTCGAGTCACTGAGGGCCGCGGGCGAGTCCGAAAAACCTCGGAAACTCTACGGGCGAGGCAGCCCGGTTCGCTCCGGCTGCCTCGCCCGTCGTGCTTTCCGGGCTCCAAAGCATGACGAGCCTCACCGGCTTCAAGGTGCTCCTCATCGACGATGACCGAGCCCTGGCGCGGATGCTGTCGGAGTACCTTTCGGGGTACGGCCTCGCGGTGGAGTGGGCCAAGGACGCCGAGGAGGGCCTGGAGAAGGTCCGCGGCGGCCCTCCCGACGTGGTGATCCTGGACGTCATGCTTCCCGGGCTCGACGGGCTCGGGCTCCTTCCCCGGCTGCGGGCGATCGGCGAGCTTCCCATCCTGATGTTGACCGCTCGGGGAGAAGATACGGACCGCATCGTCGGACTCGAGCTGGGGGCGGACGACTACCTCAGCAAGCCTTTCAATCCGCGCGAGCTTCTCGCGCGTTTGCGGGCGCTCGTCCGCCGGGGACGATCGACGGGCCCGGACACCGGGCTGCTGCGGTTCGGGCGTCTCGCCATCGATCGGACGCGGCGGCAGGTCCATCTCGGTGAAGAAGAGCGCCCGCTGACGGGGCATCAGTTCGACCTCCTCGTGGCCCTCGCGGAGAACGCGGGCAGAGTCATGACCCGCGACCAGCTTCTCCGCCTGGTGCGCGGCACCGCGCTCGAGCCCTTCGATCGCTCCATCGACGTCCACGTGTCGCGCATCCGGGCGGCGGTGGAGGAAGACCCGAAGTCCCCACGCCGGATCCTGACCATCCGGGGCGTCGGCTACCTGTTCGTGAGCGAGGAGGGTAGGGCGGAGGGTTGATGCGACGGCTGTACGTCCAGATCTACCTCGCGTTCGTCGCGAGTCTCGTGCTCCTGGGCTTCCTCTTCTCGGTCACATGGCTCTGGATCACCCCTTCGGATGGAGGCGGCCTGGAGCCGATCGCCGCGATGGCGGAGCGGCACCTGCCCCCTCCCGGCGCCTCGCCCGAGGAAGTCGACTCCGCTCTCCAGGAGCTCTCCCGGAATTTTCACCTCAGCCTCGGGCTCTGGGGGGAGGAGGGGGAGAAGCTCGGCTTCGCCGGCGCCGCGCCTGTTCCTGGACCCGATCCCTCGTGGAAGTCGAGTCGCTTCCTCCGGTCGCGCGGAAGGGGCATCACCCTCGCCCTTCGCCTGTCGGATGGCAGGTGGCTCGTGGTCCGCCATCGCCAGGGCGCGCACGGCTTCGCGGTGCTTCTCTCCATCGTTCTCTCCGCCGCCGCCGTCGCCGTTGGCGCCTATCCGCTCGTACGGCGGCTCACCGGCCGGCTGGAGCGCCTCCAGGCGCGCGTCGATGCCCTGGGGGAGGGACAGCTGGGGTCGCGGGTCGCGGTGGAGGGAAACGACGAGGTAGCGAGTCTGGCCTCGAGCTTCAACCGGGCGGCGGAGCGGATCGAGCGGCTGGTCGAGGCGCAGAGGACGCTGCTGGCGGGCGCCTCCCACGAGCTGCGCTCGCCCCTCACGCGGATTCGCCTCGCGGTCGAGCTCATGGGCGATCGCGCGCCCGCGACGTTGAGGGCAAGTATCGAGAAGGAGATCGCCGATCTCGACGAGCTCATCGGCGAGCTGATCCTGGCCTCCAGGATCGAGGCCCGCCAGGCGATGGGACGAGAGGAGGGGATCGACCTGCTGGCGCTCGCGGCCGAAGAGGCCTCGAGGTACGACGCTCGTCTCGAGGGCTCGCCGGTGGAGATTCAGGGGGACCGCGGGCTCGTGCGCCGCATGGTCCGAAATCTCCTCGAGAACGCCCGGCGGCACGCCCCCGCATCTCCCATCGAGATCAGCGTCGGTCCGAGGGACGGCGAAGTAGCGCGCATCCAGGTCCTCGACCGGGGCGCGGGCGTTGCCGAGGAAGAGCGGGAGAAGATCTTCGAGCCGTTCTACTCGTCTCCGGGCGCTCCGGGAACCGGGGATAGAGGCATCGGACTCGGGCTCGCGCTGGTCCGTCGGATCGCGAGATACCACGGAGGGGACGCGCGGTGCCTGGCTCGGGCCGGAGGCGGCAGCGTCTTCGAAGTCGACCTCGGTCGGGCCCGCGACCTCGCGGCCAGGAAATAGAGAGGGGAGGCGGGAGCCCTTGCTCTCCGCCTCCCCAGATCGCGAGTTACCGCTATTCGGCCGCTGGCCCGGCAGGACTCAGCGGCTGCCGCCGCCGAGGCTCCCCGGGTCCGGTGGCACGATGCCCACGCGCTCGACGCCATTGCCCCGAACGACGTCGAGAACCGAGACCACGTCTCCGTAGGTCAAGGTCGGGGACGCTCTCAGGAAGATGGTCTTGTCCGCGCGAGTCTCGAAGATGTCGCGTATCCGAAGCGGGAGCTCGTCCATATTGACAGGCTGCTTGTTGATGGTCACCTGTCCATTGGGATCGATGTCGAGCACCAGCTGGTTCGGATCCGGCGGAGCGTCCGGGAGGTTGTCCGCGGATTCGGGCAGCTCCACGTCCAGACCCTTCTGCGTCAGAGGCGTCACCACCATGAAGATGATGAGCAGCACCAGCATGACGTCGATGAGCGGCGTCACGTTGGGCTCCGACATCGCGCCGCCCTTCTTGCCCGTTGACATACCCATAGAATGTGCTCCTTCGAAAAGATCGATGCTGGATCAGCTACTCGTCTTGATCTCGGTGATTAGGCCGATCTCGTCCGCCCCGCCGTCCCGGCACAGATCCATGACGCGCAGGACGTCGCCGTACTCCAAAGCTTCGTCGGCCTTGAGGAACAGCACTCTCTCGGCCTTCCCCTCGAACTCCTCGATCAGTTTCGTCGGCAGCTCCGATTCCGTAATCGGCAGCATATTGAGGTAGACGGTGTTGTCCTTGCGGACGGCGACGGTGACGACCGATTCGTTATCGGGATGGTCCGAGGGGAACTCGGCCTCCGGCAGCTTCACGTCGACGCCTTTCTGGAGGAGAGGGGTGATCACCATGAAGATGATGAGCAACACCAGCATCACGTCCGCGAGAGGCGTCACGTTGATTTCGGAATTGATGCCCTTTTGACCTAATCCGCTCATGCCCATGGCTTGGTCTCCCTGTAGAGAATGTCGAAGTAGAAGCGCAACCGGTTAGGTCGCGGTCTTCTTCGCCATATAGTCGATGAGCTCCGAGGCGCTGTTGTCCATCTCGACGGTGAAACCTTCGACGCGGGTGCTCAGGTAGTTGAACGCCCACACCGCGGGGATGGCCACGAACAGACCGAAAGCCGTGGCGACCAGGGCCTCGGCGATACCGGCCGACACCGCTCCGATACCGCCGGAGCCGGTGAGCGCCATGCCTCGGAACGCGTTGATGATGCCCGCGACCGTTCCGAACAGACCCACGAACACCGCGGTGGCGCCGACGGTCGCGAGGCCGGAAAGCCCGCGCCTGAGGTCGGTGAGGTTCAGGGCGGTGGCCCGCTCGATGGCGCGGTGAGCCGCTTCCATCATCTCGTCACGGCTGACGCCGCCCGACTCCTTCTGGTACTCGTACTCGTTGAGGCCCGCGAGCAGGACCTTGGCGAGGTGGCTGTTCTTGACTTCCTTGCCGCTGCTGATCTTGATCGCTTCCTGAATCTTTCCATCCTTCAGGAGCTTCGCCACCTTGGGGGCATAGACCCGGGACTGCTTCTTGGCCTTGCGGTAGGTCATGAAGCGCTCGATCATTATGCTCAGCGAATAGATCGACATGATCAACATCACCAGGTTGACCAACTTCGCGGTAAGACCCATGTGCTGCCAAATATCCAACAAGCTAAAGGACATTATTTCCTCCTGTATTCGTCCTGGCTGGGTGCATCGGAATCATCGAAAGACTTAGCTCAGCGCGAAGTTCACGGTCACCGTCATCACGATGGGAACCGGAACGCCGTTCAACAGAGTCGGTTCGTACTTCCACTGCTTCACCGCTTCGATTGCGGACTGATCCAGCAGGGGAATCGATCGCAGCACGCGCACGTTGGTGACGTTGCCCTGGGGATCGATGATCGCTTCGAGGATCACGATGCCCTGCACGCGGGCCTGCTTGGCGATATCGGGATAAACCGGCGACAGGTCCTTGATCTTGTTCGGGGGACGGATGTCTCCTCCCACCCGCACCGGCTCCTGCTTCACGGGGGGAGGCGCATCGGGAAGTCCTCCCACGATTCCGCCAATGACTCCGCCGGGAACTCCTCCCTCGACGCCTCCTGGAACTCCGAAGTCCACGCCTCCGAGGTCGTCCATCCCGATCTCATCCGGGATTTCGACGGGAGCAACGAACTGCGGCGTCGCCGCGAGAACCGGCCGGGGCGCCGTCGGTTTGGGACGTGCGGCGGGCGGCGGCGGCGGCGGCGGGGGAGGAGGTGGTGGCGGCGGGGGCGCCATGAACGTCATGATCCCCTCGGGCGTCGGGAGATTGTCCGTCGCCATCAAGGGAATGATGATCATGGCCGCCACGATCCCGCCCTGAATCAGAAAGGAAGTGAGGAAAGAGAGCAAAGATCTCCCCGCGCCTCTCTCGGGAACCAGCGCGAG
>DAISKN010000004.1:0-30970 GCA_036820975.1 Acidobacteriota bacterium
CGCACCTCTCCCTTTTTCAGCACGGCGAACGCCGCCTTCAACACGCGATCGGCGGCCTCGTTCTCTCCCAGGTGCCGCAGCATGAGGACTCCTGAGAACAGGAGAGCGGTCGGATTGGCGATTCCCTTCCCGGCGATGTCCGGAGCCGAGCCGTGGACCGCCTCGAAGACCGCGTAGTTCTCGCCGATGTTGGCGGCGGGCACGAGACCGAGGCCCCCAACGAGACCGGCGCAGAGGTCGGAAACGATGTCGCCGTAGAGGTTCGAGAGCAGCAGCACGTCGAACTGGTTGGGGTTCAGGACCAGCTGCATCGCCAGGTTGTCGACGATCTTGTGGTCGAACTGGATTTCCGGATACTCCGCCGCCACCTGGCGGGCGCTGTCGAGAAACAGGCCGTCGGTGAGCTTCATGATGTTCGCCTTGTGGACCGCGGTGACTTTCTTGCGGCCGCGCTTTCTCGCATAGTCGAAAGCGAACCGCGCGATGCGGATCGAGGCGTGGGAAGTGATGACTTTCAGCCCCTGGGTGACGCCGGGCATGATCATGTGCTCGATTCCCGAGTACAGGTCTTCCGTGTTCTCCCGAACGATGATGAGGTTCACGTCCTCGTAGCGCGACTTTACCCCCTCGATGCTGCGGACCGGCCGGAGGTTGGCGTACAGATCGAGCTCCTTGCGGAGCGTCACGTTGGCGCTCTGGAAACCCTCGCCGACCAGCGTCGTCAGCGGGCCTTTGAACGCCACCTTGTTCTTGCGGATGGAGTCGAGGAGTGCCGGCGGCAGCGGGTTGCCCGTTTTTTCGTAAGCGCGGATTCCCGCCTCGAACGGCTCCCACTCGAAGCCGACCCCGGTCTTCTCGAGAACGTGAACGGTTGCCTCGGTGATCTCCGGGCCGATCCCGTCTCCGGGTATGAGAGTGATGCGATGGACCATAGTTAGGGATAGTCTAGCATCGCAAGCATGAAGCTGAGCGTGGTGATTCCCACCTGGAACGAGGCCGATAACCTCGCCGCGACTCTCGAGGCGCTCCCGGAGCAAGCCGAGGTCGTGGTCGCGGACGGGGGCAGCATGGATGGAACCGTGGATATCGCCCGGCGGGCGGGCGCCCGCGTCGTCGCCTGCGAGCAGGGCCGCGCGCGTCAAATGAACTGCGGCGCCGGCGAGACTCGAGGAGACACGCTTCTTTTCCTTCACGCCGACGCGGTGCTCGGATCCGGTGCCGGCGAGGCAATCGAGGGCGCCCTCGTCGATCCGGCCGTCGTGGGAGGGTTCTTTCGCCTTCGCATCCGAAGCCCGAGGGCGGCGCTGAAGCTCGCCGCCGCCGGCTCCAACCTGAGGGCGCGCGCTCTTCGGATGCCCTACGGCGATCAGGGGCTCTTCGTCAGGCGCCCGGTCTACGAGGAGATAGGGGGATTTCCCGACGTTCCCTTCCTCGAGGACGTCGCATTAATAAGGTTGCTGCGGAGGAAAGGGCGACTCGCTCCCGTGCCGATCCCACTCTCGACGGGGGACCGACACTGGCGGGAGCTCGGGATCCTCGGCACCACGCTTCTCGACTGGACGATGGTGGCGATCCACTTCGCGGGGGTCTCGCCGGCGACGCTCGCCCCCCACTACTCCCGTTGGCGCTCGCCGGAGAGAAGTCGGCCGATCGACCACGCCCCTCAGACCGACTGAGCTTCGACGGCGGCAATCGCCGCCATGTCCACGATCTCGTCCACCTCCGCGCCCCGCTGGAGCACGTGCACCGGTTTCCTGAGGCCGACGAGAATCGGGCCCACGGCCTTGGCGTCGCCGAGCCTCTGGATGAGCTTGTAGGCGATGTTTCCCGCTTCGAGACTGGGGAAGACGAGCACGTTCGCCGCTTCCTTCAGACGGCTGAAGGGGTAGTCGCCGGCGAGGATCTCCCGGACCACGGCGGTATCCGCCTGCATCTCCCCGTCCACCGGAAGGCCCGGGCTCTGCTCGCGGACGAGCTCGACCGCGCGGCGCACCTTGTCGACGAGCGGATGCTTCGTGCTTCCGAAGTTCGAGAACGAGAGCATGGCGACCCGAGGCTCGACGTTGAAGCGGCGCGCCACCTCGGCAGCCTCGATGGCGATCTTCGCCAGATCCTCGGGCGTGGGCTCGATGGTGACGGTGGTGTCGGCGAAGAACTTGATGTCGTTCTGGAAGACCATCATGTAGACCCCGGCGACGCGGGCATCGGTCTTCACTCGAATGACCTGAAGAGCGGGACGGATGGTGTCGGGATAGTGCTGGGAGATCCCGGCGACCATGGCGTCGGCGTCACCCAGGTTAACCATCATCGAGCCGAACATGTTCGGGTTGCGCAGGAGGAGCTCCGCTTCGTTCCTGGTGACGCCCCGGCGGTTCCTGAGCCCGTAGAGCTCCTCGGCGTAGACCTCGAGCTTTCCCGATTGCGCGGGATCTACCATCTCGACGCCTTCGAGGTCGAGCCCGAGCTCCTTGGTCCGCGCCCGGATCACGTCGGGCCGCCCGAGGAGGATGGGCTTCGCGATCTCCTCGTCCACGAGCCGCTGGGCCGCGCGCAGGATCTTGACCTCTTCCCCTTCGGGAAAGACGATGCGCTTCGCGTCTTTCTTCGCCCGGACGATGACCGAGCGCATGACCTCGCGGCCGCGGCCGAGGCGAGCCTCCAGCTGATCGCGATAGGAATCGAGGTCGATCTGAATCCGGGCGACGCCCGTCTCCATCGCCGCTTTCGCCACCGCCGGCGCCTCCCAGGTGAGGACCCGCGGGTCGAACGGACTGGGAATGATGTAGTTGGGGCCGAAGCGCATGGAGTCGACTCCGTAGGCCCTCATGACGGAGTCGGGAACGTCTTCCTTGGTGAGATCGGCGAGGGCGTGGGTGGCGGCGAGCTTCATTTCCATGTTGATGGCGCGCGCCCTCACGTCGAGGGCTCCGCGGAAGATGAAGGGAAAGCCGAGGACGTTGTTCACCTGGTTCGGAAAGTCGGACCGCCCCGTCGCCATGACCAGATCATCTCTCACCGACATGGCGTCTTCCCAGCCGATCTCGGGGTCGGGGTTGGCCATCGCCATGACGAGCGGCTTCCGGTTCATCGAGGCCACCATCGCCTTCGATACCGCGTCTTTCGCGGAAACACCCATGAAGACGTCGGCCCCTTCCATCGCGTCGGCGAGGGTGCGGTGCCGCGTCTCGAGAGCGTACCGCTCCTTGTAGGGATTCATACCCTCGGTGCGGCCCTTGTAGATCACGCCCTTGGAGTCGGCCATGGTGATGTTCTCATGACGAACGCCGAGGCTCTCGATGAGATCGGCGCAGGCGATGCCCGCGGCGCCGGCTCCGTTCACGACCACCTTGATGCGGGCGATATCCTTCTCGGCGAGCTCGAGCCAGTTCAGGAGCGCGGCTCCGGAGATGATGGCGGTGCCGTGCTGGTCGTCGTGGAACACGGGAATGTCGAGCTCGCGCTTCAGTGTCTCCTCGATATAGAAACAGTCGGGAGCTTTGATGTCCTCGAGGTTGATCCCGCCGAACGTGGGCTCGAGGGCCTTGACGACGCGGATTACGTCGTCGGGCTCGGTGGCGGCGAGCTCGATGTCGAACACATCGATGTCCGCGAATCTCTTGAAGAGGACTCCCTTTCCTTCCATCACCGGCTTCGCCGCGAGCGGGCCGATGTTGCCGAGGCCGAGCACCGCGGTTCCGTTCGACACCACGGCGACGAGATTCCCCTTCGTCGTATAGGTGAAGACGTCCTCCGGGTTCCGCTTGATCTCGAGACAGGGTTCGGCGACGCCCGGAGTGTAGGCGAGAGAAAGATCTCGCGCCGTCTCGGTCGGCTTGGTGGGCCGGATCTCGATCTTGCCCCGGCGTCCCTGGGAGTGATAGTCCAGAGCGTCCTGCTTGCGAATCACGGAACCTCCTGCACAGTCTGTATGAGCTGCATGGGAAACAAACAGGTCATCTTAACAAAACCGGGCCTCCCCCGGTGACGGACTTCCTCACGCTCGAGGATCTCGACGCCCTCGCGGTCGATTACGACGGGGCCGTCGCCTCCGGCTTCACCGTCGATCGGTTCTGTTCCAGCAGCTTCTGGGTCCTCCCCGCGGCGCGCCACCTGGCCCCCGAGGCCCTGCCGCGGATTCTCCGGGCGAACGGGGCTTACGCGGTCCTGGCGCGCAGTTCCTCGTGGCTCCACCCGCTCGAAGCGACCTGGGGACTCTGCTGCCCCCTCGCGGGCCGGGACCCGGATGCCGCGGTCGAGCTCTTCCTCGAAACGCTGGAGCGGGACGGTGCGTGGAGCGCCGCGCTCGCGACCGGGCTCGACCCGTCGTCTTCGCTGTGGAAGAAGCTGGGCCGGGAGCTCGCCCTCCGATACGGCGTCGAGATCGGGCCGACCACCCGCCGCTATGTCGCCCATCTGGAGGACGGCCTCGACGGGTTTCTCGGACGTCGACCCGTGGGCCTCCGGAAGAACCTGGAGAAGGCGTCCCGGCGGGCGCAGCGCTCGGGTCTGACGTTCGAGGTGACGGACGGGGGAGAATCCAGCTTCGAGCGGATCCTCGCGATCGAGCGCCGCAGCTGGAAAGGCCGAAACGGAGTCGGCATCGACCGGGAGCCAATGCACTCGTTCTACAAGGACATGAACCGGAGACTTCTCGACCGGGGGCGGCGGAGGTTGATGTTCGCGCGGATCGACGGGGACGACGTCGCCTATATTTTCGGAGGCCTCTTCGGTGACACCTACCGCGGTCTCCAGTTCAGCTTCGATGCGCGATTCTCGTCCCTCTCCCCGGGAAACCTCTGCCAGCTCGAAGAAATCCGCCGGCTCGTCGAATCCGGCGTTCACCGCTACGACCTCGGCTCGGAGGTGCGCTACAAGCGGCAATGGGGCGAGGACGCCGTCGAGACCGCATCGCTCGTCGTCCGCCGCTGAGGCGCGGTTTACTCGTAGATCAGGTACCGGTCGCGGACCTTCTTGAAGTGTCCCAGGTCCACCTGCCAGGAGCTTTCGATATCCGAGAGCGGGGCGTCGGCGTCGATGAGCTCCCGGATCCGGCCGTTGCCGGCGAGGATGTCGATCGCCGGCCGCTCGAGCTCGTACTCGTACGGGGGCGGGCGCCAGGCGAACTCGTCGGGCCAGAGCCTCCGCGCCCAGGAGATGATGGCGTAGCCGGTGCGCACCGGACGATAGGATTCCCGATCGACGACGTGCTGCTGGATCCCGCCGCAGATTACCCCCTGGAACTTCTGGAACGTGGGCTCGAACGAGAGCGGACGGAAAATCACTCCCGGCAGGTCCTCGTTCGCGAGCTTGCGCGCGAGCTTCTCGCCGTCGATCCAGGGAGCTCCCACGATCTCGAAGGGGCGGGTGGTGCCCCGTCCTTCGGAGAGATTCGTGCCCTCGAAAAGGCAGGCGCCGGGGTAAACCGTGGCCGTGTCGAGGGTGGGCATGTTGGGGGATGGAAGCACCCAGGGAAGGCCGGTCTCGTCGAACCACTGCGTGCGGCGCCAGCCCTCCATCGGAATCACCGCGAGGCGGCAGTCGATGCCGTACTCCTCGTTCACCAGACGCGCGATCTCACCCGAGGTCATTCCATGCCGGTTGGGGAGGGAGTAGAGCCCGACGAACGAGAGGTGGCTCGCCTCGATCAAATTTCCCTGGACCAGGTGGCCGCCGATGGGATTCGGACGGTCGAGCACGATCATCTCGATTCCGTAGCGGGCGCAGGCTTCCATCGCGTGCGCCATGGTCCAGACGTAAGTGTAGTAGCGGGAGCCCACGTCCTGGATGTCGAACACCAACGCATCCAGCCCGGCGAGCATCTCCTTCGTCGGGACGCGCGTGGGTCCGTAGAGGCTGCGGATGGGAAGGCCGGTCTTCCTGTGCGTCGCGTCCGAGACCTCGATCAGGTCCTGGGCGGTCGAGCGGAGCCCGTGCTCGGGGCCGAAGAGCGCGGCGACCGTAACCTCCGGTCTTCCGTGCAGCAGATCGATCGCGTGCCGGAGGGAACGGTCGACGGTGGTGGGGTTGGCGATGAGACCGATGCGCTTTCCCGCGACGCGATCGATCTCGTCTTCGAGGAGCCGCTCGAGCCCGGGAACGACCTTCGAGGTCATCCGGCTATTATCGCACTCGAAGAATCGTCAGGATAGCCTCGCGAGATTCGCTCAATCGGCCTTCTTCGGCTTTCCGAACAGCGAGTCGACGCTCAACGTTCCCGAGCCGCGAGAGGCGATGAAGAGGAACGCGAAACAGTAGAGGACGGCGAGCTCTCCCCGGTTCTGAATCGGGAAGAGCGCGTTCGGCGCGTGGGCCATGAAATAGGCGACAGCCATCTGGCCGCTTGCGAGGAACGCCGCCCAGCTCGTCTGGAAGCCGACGGCTACCAGAAGGCCGCCGAAGAACTCGATGAGACCGGCGAAGAACATCATCGAGAGAAAAGGCGCCGAGCCTCCGGCTTCTCCCATCCCCCCGAGCCACCCGAAGAGCTTCTGCGCGCCGTGCTGCGCGAACAGCAGCCCGGCGACGATCCGAAACGCGGCATAGAAGAGTCCCGAGAACTTACCCAGATATTGGTCCACGCTGTGCCTCCCCTCGGCTTGGTACGTCGCTCGTCAAATGCGCTGACGAGCGGAACCGAACGCAAAGGCGCACGGAACAGAAGGGCGCGAAGAAAGCGAATCCAATACAACGCAATACGGTGACATCAGAAGTCCGTTTTGTGATTCTTCTTTGCGCCTTTGCAACTTTGCGTCTTTGCGTTCTTCCCCTGTCCCCGGTTGTAAGCGCAGAGGGTCGCCCGCGTCAAGCGCGAGCCAGTTCGAGCCGGCGAGCCCCTGGGCTATCATCGCGATTCGGAGGCCGAACATGGTTGCTTTCTTCACCCTGCTCGTCGCTATGGCATTGCCGCAGACACCCGAAGCGGAGGCCCCGAAGGGGTTGCCGCTCGAGATCGCGGAAGTCCTCGAGTTCGAGGTCGACGAGGGCACGTGGATGTCCCTCGACGTCTCTCCCGACGGGAAGACGCTGGTATTCGACCTCCTCGGTGACATCTACACCCTTCCCCTGTCGGGAGGCGCAGCGACCCGCATCGTCGGCGGAATCTCGTTCGAGAGCCAGCCGCGCTTTTCCCCGGACGGACGCACGATCGCGCTCGTCAGCGACCGGAGCGGCGTCGAGAACCTCTGGCTCGTCGACGCCGACGGAGCGAACCCCCGGCCGGTGACGAAAGACAAGGAAACGAAGTCCCGCCCGCAGCTCGTGGCCTCGCCCTCGTGGACGACGGACGGCGAGTACCTTCTCGTTTCCAGGAGCCGGCCTCCCGAGAGGACTTACGGCCTCTTCCTCTATCATCGGGACGGCGGCGCCGGAGCCCGGGTGGGTCCGCCGCCCCCGAAGGACGAGCCTCCGGTCCCGGGACAGCCGCCGATTCAGCCGCCCAACAAGCTCGGCGCCGTCGCCTCTCCCGACGGCCGCTACATCTACTACGCGGAGCGCCGAGGTGCTTTCAACTACAACGCGCAGTTCCCCATCTGGCAGATCGTGAGGTTCGATCGCGAGACCAGCGAGACCGCGACCGTCACCAACGCCCAGGGAAGCGCCCTGAGGCCCCTGCTCTCTCCCGACGGAAAGTCGCTGGTCTACGCTTCCCGCTTCCGCACGGGAACCGGGTTGAGAGTGCGGGATCTCGAGACCGGCGCCGAGCGCTGGCTCCACTATCCCGTGACCCGGGACGATCAGGAGTCGCGCGCGACCCGGGACACGATGCCCGGATACGCCTTCACTCCCGACGGGAAGTCGATGGTGCTCTCGGTCGGAGGCAGGATCCAGAGTATCGATTTCGCGACGGGAGAGGCGAGCGTCATTCCCTTCACCGCGAAGGTTGCGGCCGAGATCGGGCCCCGGGTCCACTTCCGGGGCCGGGTCGATGATTCGGAGACGGTGCGCGCGCGCGTGATCCGCTGGCCGTCGCCGTCGCCCGACGGGACCCGGCTCGCGTTCAGCGCCTTCAATCACGTCTGGGTAGCACCGCTCCCCGGAGGCACGCCACCCCGAAGGCTCACGAAGCTCGAGACTGCGGAATTCATGCCCACCTGGTCTCCCGACGGAAGCGCCATCGCTTTCGTGACCTGGTCGACCGAGGGGGGTCACATCTATCGCGCGGCCGCCGATGGATCCGGCGAGCCCGAGAGGCTCACCGACCACCCCGCGTTCTACGCCGACCCGGTGTATTCCCCGGACGGTTCGAAGATCGTCTTCGTGACGGGCTCGGTATCGGACCAGCTGTACTCTTTTCTGGAGGAAGATCCGGTTTACGGTGACGACGACGGCGAGATCGCCGGCGTCTCCCCGACGGGGGCGCTCGATCTTCGTCACATTCCATCCTCGGGCGGGGCCTCGACTCTCATCGCCTCCGCGGGCGACGGGCGCTATCCGCATTTCGCTTCGGACCCGGAGCGCGTCTACCTGACGAGCTCTTCCGGCCTCACCTCCATCCGCCTCGACGGCTTCGATCGCAAGACGCATTTCAAGATCGTGGGCTCGGGTCCCGCCGCCCCGGAGCCCCCAGGCGCGGACGCGATCTCGCTCTCCCCCGACGGACGCCGCGCCTTCGTCAACCTCCAGAACAAGCACTACCTCGTTTCCGTGCCTCGAGCGGGCAAAGAGGTCGTGGAGATCTCGATCGCCCCCGGCGGAGATCCCGCGTTTCCGGTGAAGCCTCTTTCCGCCGATGGCGGCAACTATCTCGGCTGGTCCCGCGACGGCTCCCGGGTGCACTGGTCGTCGGGCCGGCGGTTCTTCCGTCAGGCGGTCGCGCCCGACGTCGCCGAGACGCCGGAGGTCGCGGAGATCGACGTCTCGCTTCCCCGGCCGAAGCCCTCGGGCACCGTGGTCCTTCGCGGCGCCGCCCGTATCATCACGATGAACGGGGACGAGGTGCTCGAGGGCGGCGACGTGGTAGTGACGGGAAACCGCATCCAGGCGGCGGGAGTCAAGTCGGAGCTTCCGCCGGGCGCGACCGTCATCGACGTTTCGGGGAAGACCCTGATGCCGGGTTTCGTGGACGCGCACTCGCACATGTGGGCGCCCCGCCGGGTGCATCAGACCGAAGTGTGGCAATACCTCGCGAACCTCGCCTACGGCGTCACCACCACTCGGGATCCGCAGACCTCGACCGACGACGTGTTCGCATACTCCGACCTCGTCGAGGCCGGACGGATCCTCGGGCCGCGGGTCTTCGCAACCGGACCGGGGGTCTTCGCCGCCTCGGGGATCCACGACGAGCAGACGGCGTCGAATCTCCTAAAGCGATACCGGGAAGCCTACGACAGCCGCACCATCAAGCAGTACGTCGTGGGTGACCGCATCGTCCGGCAGTGGGTGGCCATGGCGGCGCGGAAGCACGAGCTCAGCCCCACGACCGAGGGCGCGCTGGACATGAAGCTCGACCTGACGCAGATGGCCGACGGCTACTCGGGGCACGAGCACAGCCTCCCCCTCATCCCGATCTACGATGATGTCGCCCAGTACGTCGCCCGGACGAAGACGTACTACACGCCGACGATCCTCGTCGCCTACGGCGGCCCCTGGACGGAGAACTTCTTCTTCCAGAACACCGACGTCGCCTCCGACGAGAAGCTCGGCCGCTTCATTCCCCACCAGCTTCTCGACAACATGACCAGGCGCCGCGGACAGTGGTTCCTGAAGGAGGAGTACGTTCATCCCGGCATCGCCGAGGGCGCCGCGAAGATCGTCCGCGCCGGAGGAAAGGTCTGCCTCGGGAGCCACGGGCAGCTCCAGGGAATCGGGGCGCACTGGGAGACATGGGCGCTCGCCTCCGGCGGGCTCACCGAGCACCAGACGCTGCGGGCGGTGACGCTCCATGGCGCCGAGGCCATCGGACTCGACGCCGACGTGGGGTCGATCGAAGCGGGAAAGCTCGCCGACATCCTGGTTCTGGATCGAAACCCGCTGGAGAAGATCGAGAACACCAACAGCGTCCGCTACGTGATGAAGAACGGCGAGGTCTTCGAGGCCGCGACCCTCGACCAGATCTGGCCCGTGAAGAAGGCGCTCCCGAAGCAGTTCTGGTGGGATGACGTCCCGACGCCGGCCGCCACGACCCATGGAGGCGCCCCGTGACGCGCGCGCTGCTCGCTCTGGCAACCATCTTCGCGGCAGCCCAGATGAAGATCGAATATCCAGAAACGAAGAAAAGCGACCAGATCGACGACTATCACGGGACCTCGGTCCCCGATCCCTACCGCTGGCTCGAGGACGACAACTCCGAGGAGACCCTCGAGTGGGTCAAGGCGCAGAACGCCGTGACCTTCCGATATCTCGAAGGGCTTCCCCAGCGCGAGCCGCTGAGGGCGCGCCTGACCGAGCTCTGGAACTATCCGCGCTACGGAACCCCGTTCCACAAAGGCGGCCGCTATTTCTTCTTCAAGAACGACGGCCTCCAGAACCAGTCGGTGCTCTACAAGCAGGCCTCGCTCGAGGCACCTCCCGAGGTCCTCCTCGATCCCAACCAGCTCTCGGAGAAAGGAACGGCGGCGCTCTCGACCCTCGCCCTCAGCGAGGACGGTAACCACCTCGCGTACGGAGTCGCGTCCGCGGGCTCGGATTGGCAGGAGTTCCGCGTCCGCGACGTGGCGAGCGGCAAGGACCGCGCCGATCACTTGCGGTTCATCAAGTTCTCCGGCGCGTCCTGGACCCACGACGGGGCCGGCTTCTTCTACAGCCGCTTTCCCGAGCCCGAGGGAGACGAAGCCCAGGGAGGAGTGAACCAGAACCAGAAGGTCTACTACCACCGGCTGGGAGCGTCGCAATCGGAGGACCGCCTCGTCTACGAAAGGCCGGACCAACCGGAGTGGGGCTTCGGGACCGAGGTCTCGGACGACGGCGCCTATGCGGTAATCCAGGTCACGCACGGCACCGACGAGAGGAACCGGGTCTACTACCAGAACATCGCCTCCGGTGGCGAAGTTGTGCGGCTCCTCGACGACTTCGACGCGACCTATGATTTCTTCGGAAACGACGGAACGCTCTTCTATTTTCGCACCAACCTCGACGCTCCCAGATATCGGGTAATCGGCATCGACGTCCAATCGCCGGCGAGATCGAGCTGGAAGGAGATCCTTCCCCAGTCCGACGACGTTCTCGAGAGCGTGTCTCTCGTGAACGAGAAGCTCGTCGCGGTCTACCTGGAGGACGCCAGAAGCCGCGTCGCCCTTTTCGGAAAGGACGGTGCCCACCTGAAGGACGTCGCTCTACCGACGCTCGGGTCGGTATCGTCCCTGTCCGGCGAGCGGAAGGACGAGGAGATGTTCTTCGCCTTCCAGTCTTTCGTCTATCCGACCACCATCTACCGCTATGACTTCAAGAAGGGCGAGTTCAGCGTCTTCCGCTCGCCGGAGATTCAGTTCGACGGCGGCGAGTTCGTGACCGAGCAGGTGTTCTACGCCTCGAAGGACGGAACGAAGGTTCCGATGTTCGTCACCCACAAGCGGGGGTTGAAGCTCGACGGAACCAACCCGACGTACCTCTATGCCTACGGGGGATTCAACATCAGCCTGACGCCTGGCTTCTCCGTCTCGAACCTCGTCTGGCTCGAGCTCGGGGGTGTCTACGCCCAGGCGAACCTCCGGGGCGGAGGCGAGTACGGCGAGAGCTGGCACCGCGCGGGCACCTTCGAACGGAAGCAGAACGTCTTCGACGACTTCATCGCCGCCGCCGAGTTCCTCATCGAGAAGGGCTACACCCGGCCCGACAAGCTCGCCATCGGCGGCGGATCCAATGGAGGCCTTCTCGTGGGCGCCGTCCTGAACCAGAGACCGGAGCTCTTCGGCGCGGCTCTCCCCGCCGTCGGCGTCATGGACTTGCTGCGCTTCCACAAGTTCACCATCGGCTGGGCCTGGGTCTCGGACTACGGGTCTTCCGAGAAAGCCGACCAGTTCGAGGCGCTCTTCGGGTACTCGCCGTACCACAACCTGAAGCCGACGCCCTACTTTCCCGCGACCCTGGTGACGACCGCGGATCACGACGATCGCGTCGTCCCCGGCCACTCGTTCAAATACGCGGCGCGGCTTCAGGAGGTCCACGGAAATCAGCCGCGTCCGATGCTAATCCGCATCCAGACCGACGCCGGCCACGGCGCGGGAAAGCCGACGAAGATGCTGATCGACGAGCAGGCCGACCGCTGGGCCTTCGTGATGGCGAATCTCGGGATAGATTGGCCCCGGGGGTCCGGGACGACCCCACCGTTCCGGACGTATGTGTTCGCGGAAACCGCGGAGCTCGAGAAGACGGCATCCGCGATCGCGGCCAAGCTCGCCGATCGCGGGAAATGGTTCGTCATCGCCGCCGACGGCGAGGACTCCGACATCGTAGTTCGGGTGTTGGAGCTCCGAACGGAACGCTACATGGGCTCGGCCTACACCCCCGAGCCCACCGGCGAGGACCGGATGGCGATGCGTCCCGACCTCGCGGAGATCTTTCACCTCGGTGTCGAAGTCAGGATCGATGAGGACGCTCCCCTCTTCGTAAAAACCTCGGGCCCGCGCCCGAAGGACGCCGTCTCTCGGCTCGCGAAGGAGATCGAGCGCCGACTCGATCAGAGCTAGAGGTCCGGATGGACGAGCAGTGGGTCGAAGTTCGCAACTGCAATTGGCTGCACCAGGCCTACTTCGTGAAGTCCGTTCTGGAAGGAGACGGGATCGAGGTACTGATTCCCGACGAGCACCTCCTCGGCGTCCAGCCGCTCTACGCCAACGCCGTCGGCGGCGCCAGAGTGCTCGTGCGATCCGCGGACCTCGAGCGGGCCGCCGAGATCCTGGAGTCGGTCGAGGAAGCGTCGAGCGAGGAAGAGCCATCCGTGGAAGAGGATGAACGCCTGATCCTGCGCACGGCACCCGAGAGGATCGAGACGGCCCGGCTCTTGCTGCGCAGGCCGAGCCTCGCGGACGCGGAGTCGATATTCACCCGGTACGCGAGCGACCCGGAGGTGACGCGGTATCTGAGTTGGCCGACGCATCGGTCGATCGAGGACACGCGCCGGTTCCTCGAGCTCAGCGAGTCGGAATGGCAGCGGTGGCCAGCGGGCCCGTACTTGATCGAGTCTCGCGACGACGGCCGGCTGGTAGGCAGCACCGGCTTCGGCTTCGAAACGCCCTTCCGCGCCGCGACCGGATACGTGCTGGCCAGGGACGCGTGGGGCCTCGGATACGCCACCGAAGCCTTGCAGGCTATCGTCGGTCTCGCCCCTGACCTTGGCATTCTCAGACTCTATGCGCTCTGCCACGCCGAGCATCTCGCGTCCCAGAGGGTCCTCGAGAAGTGCGGCTTCGATCGTGAGGGCCTGCTCCGGTGTCACTCGGAGTTCCCCAATCTGAAGCCCGGAGAGCCGTGCGACGTCCTCTGCTACGTGCGGGTGTTCCGTGTCGGCCAGTAGCGAGGACGATTGTCCTCCCGGCGCGAGCTCGTCGAGCGCCCAGCCGCCGAATATCCCGACTTCGCTATTTCTCGCCCTGACCCAGCCACACTCTACTGTGCTGGGCGCGCTGGCTTTACAAGTAGATCCCCTGGCGTCATGATTTCAAAACGAGCTCCGGTACAATTAGATGTTGGACGGCTGGCCAGGGAATCGCGATGAATGAGCGTCAGATCATAGAGGCTGCGCTCGATTGCGAGGACTCTTCTGACGCAGTCTGGCCTGCAATTGCCGAGCGTATTCGGGCTGCACGCGAGCTTTCCGGTCTCTCGTGGGAGGCTGTGGCGGAACACCTGCGCGAGGCGCCTTCGCACTTCTGGGACCTTGAGTTGTACGACGACGAGCTGTTCAGGGTCGTTTCAGTCAACACTATTGGTCGACTCGCGGGGATTTTCGGCATTACGGTTGACGAAGTGCTTTTCGGAATATCTGCGCAGCCTCCTGCGGCTCGTACGTCATTCGCGGACATTGCTGCACGACTCTCCCGATTACTCGCATCCGAGAATCTCACGGTCGATGACCTGGGAGATCGGATTGGGTGGGATGTCAGTCGGGTTCTTGCCGACCCTGAGTCGCTGGGTGACTACAATGTGGATGGTTTTCGCCGAGTCTGCAACACGATTGATGTTGACTGGGTGACCGCTTTGCCCAGGCCTCGTGACAACGCCGGCTAACAAAGCCAATGAAGCTGACGGTCGCCTGCGCCCGCAGCTTATTGACCAAGGGGTTAGGCTGCATCACAGGATCGCAATACTGCACATCGCCAAAGATTCTTCGAATGCTCCACAGTTTGTGAAGTACGTGGGCCCAGTCCTCGATGCCCTCCAGCGGCTAGGCGGGTCTGGGCGGCCTGACGAAGTGCGATCGCTGATCGCCGAGCGACTGAAGCTTTCTGAGGAAGAGCAGTCGGAACCCCTACCGAGCAAGGCACAGCCGAGATTCGACAATCAAGTTCATTGGGCGCGCTTCTATCTCTCAAAGGGCGGCTACGTTGATTCCTCCAGGCGAGGCGTGTGCGCTGACGGAGAAAGGTCGCGCCGTACTACCACTTAGCGAGGCACAAGCGAGAGGCATCTTTCGCGAAGTGGCAGCCACGTTTTCCAAGGTGAAGGGACCAAAGCCGGGTACGGGCAAACCGACATCGCCCGACGACGCCCCTCCGCCAGCGAATGAGGGACCCGCCGGTCAACAGTCATACCGAGACGAGGTCGCCCAGAAGTTGCAGGCTCTTTCAGGCAGCGCTCTTTCAGGCAGCGCGTTTGAACGCTTTTGCCAGCGACTCCTTCGTGAATCCGGTTTCCAGGAGGTATCAATCACAGGTCGATCCGGCGATGGTGGAATCGACGGCATTGGAATTCTTCAGGTGAACGCATTGGTCAGCTTTAAGGTCCTCTTCCAATGCAAACGGTACGTTGGCAGCGTGACGGTGGCTCATGTACGCGACTTCCGTGGCGCGATGGCGGGCCGTGCCGACAAGGGCATAATCATCACTACCGGTTCCTTCACTGCTGAGGCGCGCAAGGAGGCGGTTCGTGACGGCGTACCTCCTATCGAGTTGGTCGATGGCGAGAAACTGATCGGTATGCTTGAGCAGCTGGAGTTGGGGTTGAAGCCGCAGACCACTTACACGATCGATCCAGGTTTCTTTGAGAGCTTCGATTGACTCCGGCAGCCTGAACAAGCGATTGCACTTCTCGCCGGCCGCAGTAACATCTGGGCAACTTATCGGCCCACCGGGCGGCCGCAGCAAGTGAATGCGGGCGTTAAGCGACCCTCATCGTCGTCCAACTCATCGGCTCGCGGTAGAATTACCAGCTGAGGGTCCGGTTCTATGTTGACTCGACCACCGGCGATGCTCACGTGCGCAATCACGGTGTGGCTGAAGAAGAGGTAGAAGAAGTCTTGAAGGCACCAGGTGAAGATCGCCCTGGTCGCGATAACTCCAGGGTGGCGATAGGCCAGACCGACGCTGGACGCCATGTCAGAGTGATTTACGTGCCGGACCCTGAGCCAACAGCGTGTTTGTCATCACGGCTTACGAACTCCAAGGCAAACCCTTGAAGGCCTATCGAAGGCGCCAAAGGAAACGAAAATGAAACACAGCAAATTCCCGCCGGGTTGGAATGAGGAACGCGTTCGTCAAGTGCTTTCCCACTACGAGCAACAGACCGATGAGGAAGCCGTGGCCGAAGACGAAGCCGCGTTCGAAAGTTCCACGCAAACATTCATCGAGGTTCCCAACGAGCTTCTGCCGGCAGTTCGAGAGCTCATCGCAAAGCACAAGAGCTGACCAAGGCTCGGGTCGCCAACTCCTATCCAGTCCCCCGTGTGTCAACAGCGCTAGGGCGGTGTTCTGCGGGGCGACCTGGCCCGAGAAGAATCGCATTGGACTGGGTAGCCGTCTTCCGGCACCGGCGGAGTTTGAGTGGCCGGTGTCGCCGTCGTCGAGTTCTATTGTTCACTCAAGACTGGCCACGTCGCTGAAGCGCGGCGTTCACAAGCATCTCAGACGCAATCCAGGGAGGCTCCAGTTGCTCGAAGCATGCGTGAGAATTGCGCAACGCGACGATGTGCCTTCTCTCGTCGCGCTCATGACCGAGTTCTACCGCGAAGCAGGCTATCCACTGGCACCCGAACCAGCGGCGCGGGCCTTCGAGGCCTTGCTGGATGACCCCGGCCTCGGCCGGGTGTGGCTCGTGGAAAGCGGCGGTGTGCCCGTGGGTTACCTCGCTCTGACTCTAGGCTTCAGCATGGAATTCGGGGGACTTCGGGGCTTTATCGATGACTTCTTCGTTCGTCCCACGGCTCGCGGCAGAGGTCTCGGAGCCGCAGCCCTCGCCGCGGTCAAATCGGAATGCATCGCTCTCGGCGTTCGCGCTCTGCTCGTCGAGACCGGCCCGGCCGGGCACCCCGCTCGGCGGCTGTATGCACGCGCCGGGTTCCAGGACAGCGGCCGCGCGCTCCTCAGCCAGGCCTTGGCTTCCGCGCTTCACGAGTCGGTGGATCCCACGTAGGAAATCATCGGGCTTCGACTTCGTTCGACTCGCCCCGAGCTCCAGTAGCGAGGGCGTTTTTCGTCCCCTATAATCGACTCACAAGCACCAACGGCACTTCCTCCGGGTCTCGTTCGCGAATGCGCTCGTCTGAAAGGAGCTCTCTGTGATCGCTGGCCTGATCTTTCTCGGACTCATCGTCATCTTCATCCTGTTCCTCGTCGGCGTCTACAACAACCTCGTCACTCTGAGGAACCGGTTCAAGAACGCCTTCTCCCAGATCGACGTGCAGCTCAAGAGACGCTACGACCTCATCCCGAACCTCGTCGAGACCGCGAAGGGTTACATGAAGCACGAGCGGGAGACGCTCGAGGCGGTCATCCAGGCGCGCAACCAGGCGGTCACCGCCGAGGGGCGCGCGGCGGCGAATCCCGGCGACGCGAACGCGATGAAGGGGCTGATGGGGGCCGAGGCGGCGCTCACCGGCGCCGTTGGCCGGCTCTTCGCCCTCATGGAGTCGTACCCCGACCTCAAGGCGAACCAGAACATGATGCAGCTCACCGAGGAGCTGACCTCGACGGAGAACCGGGTGGCTTTCTCCCGCCAGGCCTACAACGACGCCGTCACCGAGTACAACATCGCCCGGGAGAAGTTCCCGAACGTGATCATCGCGAACAGCATGGGGTTCACCGAGGCGCCGCTCTTCGAGGTGGAGACGAAAGAGGAACGCCAGGCGCCGAAAGTGACTTTCTAAATCCGCCAGCAAACAGCGGCGCCCGGAGGGCGCCCGTTTTTCGGCGCTGGGGGTGGGGCCCCAGCGCACTAAAAGAAGATGGACTTCTTTCAGCATCAGGACCAGGCGCGCAAGTCGAGCCGCCTCCTTCTCCTCTACTTCGCGCTCGCGGTCGTCGCCATCGTCCTGAGTGTCCATTTCGCCCTCAGCTTCCTCCTGATGTGGGTCTCCTCGGATTCGGTCGAGCCCTTCGACTGGTGGCAGCTCGACCGGTTCGTGGTGCTTGCGGGAGGAGCGCTCCTCATCATCGCCGCCGGAAGCCTTTACAAGATCTGGAGGCTTTCCGACGGAGGCCACACGGTGGCGCGCCTTCTCGGTGGACGGCCGATCGATCCCAACACCACGGACCCGGCGGAGCGGCGTCTGCTCAACGTCGTCGAGGAGATGTCCATCGCCGCCGGTCTTCCCGTTCCCACGATCTACCTCCTCGATAACGAAGAGGGCATCAACGCCTTCGCCGCCGGCTTCACCCCGCAGGACGCGGTCCTGGGCGTGACCGGGGGCACGATGCGAATCCTGAACCGCGACGAGCTTCAAGGGGTCATCGCCCACGAGTTCTCCCATATCTTCAACGGCGACATGAGCCTGAACCTGCGGCTCATGGGAGTGCTCCACGGAATCCTGGTCATCGCGCTCATCGGGTACTTCGTCCTGAGGTCCACGATGCGCGCCGCCTCCTCGAGCCGGAAGGGCGGCGCCGCCGTCGCCGTGCTGCCCCTGCTGGGCCTGACGCTCATCGTGATCGGCTACGTCGGCGTGTTCTTCGGCCGGGTCATCAAGAGCGCGGTCTCGCGTCAACGCGAGTTCCTCGCCGATGCCTCCGCCGTCCAGTTCACGCGCAACCCCGGAGGCGTCGCGGGCGCGCTCAAGAAGATCGGCGGCCTGGTGCAGGGATCCCTCGTCATGAGCCCGCACGCCGAGCAGGCGAGCCACTTCTTCTTCTCCGATGGGAAGCTCGGGAAGGTGCGTATGGCTCTTGCGGGCAAGAGCCACTTCCAATTTCTCTCGACCCACCCCCCGCTCGCCGAGCGCATCCGCCGCCTCGACCGGAGCTGGAACGGGGTCTATCCCAAGGTCGAGCCCGTCGCCTTCACCGATCTCGAACCGAAAGCCGCTCCCAGGGACAAACGCGCGGCCGAGATCTTCACCGCCCTTCCCGCCCAGCTCACCGCGCTCATCGGAACGCTGGACCAGGCGCACCTCGACCACTCGCGGAAGCTCCTCTCCGAGATCCCGGAACGCGTTCGCTCCGCGGCCCACGATCCCTCGGGAGCACGGGGGGTGGTGCTCGCGCTCCTCGCTTCGCGTGAGCCCGACGTCCGGCGGAAGCAGTTCCAGACGCTCGGCGCCTCGGACGAGCTCCTGCTGCGCGAGACCGAGGCGCTCGCTCCCCTTCTCGAGTCGAGCCCCCGCGAGATCCGGCTTCCGCTCATCGACCTCGCGCTTCCCGCGCTTCGGCGGCTCTCTCCCGCGCAGTATCAGGACTTCATGAAGCACGTCGAGAGCTTCGTCCGCGCCGACCGTCAGATCGACCTCTTCGAGTACACCCTGACACACGTCCTCGAGAGGCACCTGAAGCCCGCGTTCTCGCGAACACGCCCCCCGACGGTCGAGTTCTACGCGCTGCCGGCGCTGCGCAAGGAATGCTCCGTGCTTCTTTCCGCCGTCGCTCACGCGGGCCACAAGGAGCCCGAGGGCGCTAATCGGGCGTTCGCGCAGGGCGCGAGAGAGCTGAACGGCCTCTCGCTCTCGCTCCTCCCACTGGAGCAAGCGGGGCTCGCGGGCGTGAGGGACTCCCTCGCGAAGCTCGAGAGGCTCTCGCCCAGGCTCAAGAAGGACGTCATGCGCGCCTTCATCGCCGCGAGCGCGTCCGACGCCACCATCACCGTGGGCGAGGGTGAGGTCCTTCGCGTCATCGCGGATGCCCTGGGGCTTCCCATGCCGCCCTTCCTCCCGGGGCAGAAGATCGCCGCGCCGACGGCTCCTTGACGCCGACCCGCCTTCGGCATAGCTTTCCCGCGATGATGACCAGGCCCGTTCTCACGCTCGCCATCTTCCTCGGCACTACGCCCCTCGCTGCCGCCTCGGAGGAGCCGTTCAAGCTCGGCACGTTCGAGTACCGCGGTGAGGAGCTCGTCGGCATCGTTCTCCGCGATCGCTACGTCGTGGACCTGGCGCGCGCCAACGCCTCTCTCGAGCGGCGGGAGCCGCTCTGGGTGAAGCTTCCCATGCCCGAGGACATGAAGGACCTCATCGGGCGCTACGAGTACGGCTTTAAGGATCGGATTCACGCGATCGCGGACCGGGCTCTCGCCCACCTCGAGGAGCCCGAGCGGCCCTTTTACATCCACGATCTCGCCGACCTCCAGGTCTTCCCCCCGGTCGAGCCCGGGGTGATCCTCGCCGCCGCCCTGAACTACTGGGCCCACGCCCAGGAGATGACCACCGGCGTCCCCGCCCAGATGTCGGACTCGAAGGCCATCGACGACGCTCCCGTCTCGATGGAGTTCTTCTGGGAGCGCAAGCCCGGCGATCGGCGCCAGAACCCCTACCTCTTCTTCAAACCGCCGCGGATCGTCATCGGCCACGAGTCGCCGATCCTGATGAAGCCCAAGCGGGAGCAGCTCGACTGGGAGTGCGAGTTCGCCGTGGTCATCGGAAAGCCCGCGAGCCACGTTCCGATCGACGAGGCGCGCGAGCATGTGTTCGGCTACACCCTCATGAACGACGTGGGAGATCGCGAGGGCCGGGGCGACAACCGCTACGGCTCCGACTGGCTCGTCTGGAAGAGCACCGACACCTTCGCCCCGATCGGCCCGTTCATCGTGCCCAAGGAGTTCATCGCCGACCCCCACAAGCTCCACATCTGGTTCGACCTCTCGGGGAAGAGGATGCAGGACGCGTCGACGGAGCTGATGCAGCATTCCATCGACGAGCTCATCCACTTCGTGTCGAACAACATCATCCTTCAGCCCGGCGACGTCATCGCGACCGGCACTCCCTCGGGTGTGGGGATGGCCCGCGTGCCTCCGGTCTTCATGAAGCCAGGGGACGTGGCGGAGTGCTCGGTCGAGGGCATCGGGACGCTCCGGAACCCGATCGCCATGTGGTCCGACGTCATGCGTCCATGAGCGTCTTCCCCACCGTCGACGTTTCGAGAAACGACGCGGTCACCGCCCGGGAGGTCGACCGCATCTGCCGCGAGACGGGTTTTCTTGCCGCCGTCGGACACGGCGTTTCGACAGACCTGATTCAGGACGCCTGGGGAACGGCGGGCGAGTTCTTCGACCTTCCGCTCGAAAAGAAGATGACCGTGGCCATGCCGTTTCCCGGCTACCCGTACGGCTACTCCCCTTTCGCGAAAGAGGCGCTCGCGGCCTCACGCGGAGAGACGACCCCTCCGGATCTGAAGGAGAGCTTCAGCATCGGTCCCCGCCCGACGTGGGTTGCGGCCGCCTGGGACCCGTCCAAGGGATTCACTTCGGCTCCGACGCTCTGGCCCGCGGAACCCGAGAGACTCAAGGAGATCTTTCGCGGCTACTTCTCCGAAATGGGAGAGCTCGCTTCGCGCATCCTGTCTCTCTTCGCGCTCGCGCTCGACCTCCCTTCCGACTTCTTCGCAAGAACGATCGACCGCCACGCGAGCGCGCTCCGGGCGCTCGACTACCCCGCTCTCGACTCCCCTCCGGGCGCGGGGCAGCTTCGCGCGGGGGCTCATAGCGACTACGGAAGCCTCACCGTGCTCCTCGCGGAGCCGGGCTCGCGCGGGCTCGAGATCCTGCACCCCGAGGGGTACTGGCAGCCCGTCCCGATCGAAGAGGGCGCCTTCATCGTCAACATCGGCGATCTCATGGCGAGGTGGTCGAACGACCGGTGGGTCTCGACCGTGCACCGCTGCAGCTGCGAGGGGTCGCGGGAGCGCCGCCGATCGATCGCCTTCTTCCACCTCCCCAACTGGGATGCGGAGATCCGCTGCATCGGCGCGATGCCCAGATACCCGCCGGTCGAGGCAGGCGCCTACCTCATGGAGAAGTTCCGGAGCACCGTGCGAACATGATCCCCCTGCTCGCGGCGACGGCGATCGTGGGAGCCACGATCGTGAACCTCGACGGCGGCCCTCATCTCACGAACGCCGTCGTCGTCATCGACGGCGATCGCATCCGCGCCATCGAGGGAGCGGCCCCCGCGGGCGCCGAGCTCATTCGGGCGGACGGCATCTTCCTTCTTCCCGGTCTCGTGAACCTCCACGTCCACCTCGGCCTGGTGCTTCCGGGGAAGATGTCCGCGGAGCTCGCCGACGAGACCGAAGCCGAGCTCGCGCTCAGGATGGCCGCGAACGGTCGAAAGTCGCTCGAGGCTGGAGTGACCACGATCCGCATCCCGGGTGACGGGCGCCACGCCGATATCGCGCTCCGAGGCGCCGTCGAAAGGGGCGAGGTGAAGGGGCCGCGCATCCACAGCGCCGGCGAGATGGTCGACATCACCTCGGGCCACGGCGCCGACGGCGAGACCGCCGACGGACCTTACGAGCTCGTGAAAGCGGCACGGCGCGAGATCGGCGCCGGGGCCACCTGGATCAAGATCGCGATCTCGAGCGGCATCGCGACTCCCCGAGGAGACATCGCAGAAGCTCTGATGACCGACGACGAGATCGAGGCGGTGGTGGACGCCGCCCACCGCTTCGGAGCGAAGGTGACAGCGCACTCGGGATCGCCCCAGGCGACCTCGACCGCCGTCCGCCTGGGTATCGATTGCATCGAGCACGGATACTTCCTCACCCGCGAGGTGCTTCGGGAAATGAAGGCGAGGGGAACGTACTTCGTCCCCACCATCGTCGTGAGCCAGCCAAAGACGATGCCGTTCTTCGAGCGCATCGGCTCTCCCCCCTGGTATCTCGAGCGGGTGAAGTCCGTGGGACCCCGCCACTTCGAGGCGCTTCGCATGGCGATCGAAGAGGGAGTCCGAATCGGCCTCGGGACCGATCAGTTTCCCTTCGAGGAGAACGACGGCACGACGGCCACGGTTCGAGAAATGGAGTACTACGTCGAAGCCGGCATGACGCCCCTCGCGGCCCTGAGATCGGCGACGGTCGATGCCGCGAGCCTCCTCGGAGTCGAGAAAGAGATCGGAACGATCGAGGGGGGTAAGTACGCGGATCTCATCGCCGTCCGCTCCGACCCCACGCGCAGCGTTTCTGCCCTGCGCCAGATCGTCTGGGTGATGAAAGGCGGCGACGTGGTTCTGGATCGACGACACGAGTAGGCCGGCGGGTGCCCGTCCGGGCGCTCGAGGCGGTACCGCCGGGGAAGGCGAGCACGAGTGCAGCAGCGGGAAACGAGATAGAATCTCTTGGCTCGACTCGGCCCCCCTGAAAGGATCGACCCGATGACTTCGACGTACGATCGCCGCCGATTCCTGAGAACCGGCGTCGCCGGCGGCCTCGGGCTCACGCTCGCGGGGAGCGCCCCGGCCCAGCGCCGGAGCAGCCTGTCGTCCTGCCGGGAGCCTCTCCTTCCCCAGCAGGACCCCGACCCTCTCTCCCGCCGCAGGCAGCTCGCGCGAACTCGAGACCAGTACGTCTACGACTACGAGCGCATAACTGCAGTACCCATGGTCGAGCACCTCCCCCGCTCCGAGCAGTTCTCGCTCCCGTGGCTCGCGCAGGGAGCGAGTCGCGCCGCCGACCTCATCAGGAACTTCGCCGCGAGACCGAGCGGACGTTCGGTCGAGTCGCTCGCGGCGGGCAGCGCCGAAGGTCTCTTCGACCTCGCCCGGCAGTGCGCCTCGGCGGCAACGGACCCGCCCGAGCTCGATCGGCCGCAGAGTCTCGCGGACTATGCTTCCCTCTTCCGTACCATCGAGCTTCCGGGCATCGCCGGGAGCTATCAGGACGATCGCGTCTTCGCCCGCCACCGAGTGGCGGGGCCGAACCCGCTCGTCATCCGGCGAATCGCCGGCCTCGACGACCGCTTTCCCCTTTCCGAATCGACGTACCGCTCGGTCCTGCCCGGCGATCGGCTGGAGGCGGCGGCCAAGGAGGGCCGTCTGTATCTCGCCGACTACCGCGGGCTCGAGAACGTTCCGCTGGGGCTCTTTCGCGGCGTCCCGAAGTTCCTCTCCGCACCGCTCGCTCTCTTCGCGGTGAGCAAACGCTCGGGAGAGCTCGTTCCCGTCGCCATCCAATGCGAGCAGGAGCCGGGTCCGAGGAATCCGATCTTCACCAAGAGAGACGGCCATGCCTGGTCGATCGCCAAGACGATCGTCCAGATCGCCGACGCGAACCTGCACGAGGCGGTGAGCCACCTGGGGCGCACGCACCTGTTCGTCGAGCCCTTCGTCATCGCCACCGAGCGTCAGCTCGCGGAGAACCATCCAGTGCGGCTCCTCCTGCGGCCCCATTTCGAGGGCACGCTCGCCATCAACGAGCTCGCCCATCGAACGCTGCTCGCACCCGGCGGGTTCGTGGACGAGCTTCTGGCGGGGACGCTCGAAGCTTCCATCCAGCTCTCCGTCGACGCCGCCTCGAGCTACGCCTTCGACGAGGCGTTGCTGCCGAACGCCCTCCGGGCGCGCGGGGTCGACGACGACGGCACGCTCACCGACTACCCCTACCGGGACGACGCGCTTTTATACTGGAACGCGATCCGGACCTGGGTGAGCGACTACCTCAGGACCTACTATCGGTCGGAGGCCGATCTCCGTGACGATTCCGAGCTCGGCGACTGGTACCGCGAGCTCGTCGCTCCCGACGGCGGTCGGGTCAAGGGGTTCGGACGGAACGGCGCTCTCGGAGGTTTGAACGACCTGATCGAGGGTGTGACGCTCCTGGTCTTCACCTCGAGCGTGCAGCACGCGGCGGTCAACTTCCCCCAGTTCGACCTCATGACCTACGTCCCCAACATGCCGCTCGCCGGTTTCACCGAGGGGCCGCCTTCCAACGAGGCCGGCGAGCAGGACCTTCTCGATCTGCTCCCGCCGCTTCCATCGGCGCGGCTGCAGCTGGTCATCCTCTATCTCCTCGGCACCATCCACCACACCACGCTCGGCGAGTACGGCCCTTCGGAGCTTTGCGATCGGCGGATAAGAGGACCGCTGCGCGCCTTCCAGCGCGAGCTCGGAAATATCGGAAGGACCATCGCGGAGCGAAACCGCGTCCGAACGCCTTACAGGTTCCTCGAGCCCGGGGGCATTCCGCAGAGCATCAACATTTGATGCACGCGAAGTCGACGGATTCTAAATGGCTCTCTCGACCACCGACGAGCGATCGATCGCGGCGATGGTGGTGGTCCCCATCTGCTTCATCACCATGACCAGCTCTCGTCGCAGGATGTCGAGGACCGCCTCGACCCCCGGCTGGCCGAACGAAGCCAGTCCCCAGAGGTAGGGCCTTCCGACGCAGACCGCGTCCGCCCCCAGGGCGAGGGCCTTGACGATGTCGGTCCCGCGCCGGAAGCCGCCGTCGATCAGGACCGCGATGCGGCCGCCGGCGGCGTCGACGACCTCGGGAAGACTTTCGATGGTGCCGCGGGTGCTGTTCTCGGCCCGTCCTCCGTGATTCGAGACGATGACTCCGTCGACGCCGTTCTCGACCGCGAGACGAGCGTCTTCCGCGGTGACGATGCCCTTGATCAGCACTTTCATGGTCGTCGTGTCCCTGAGCTTCCGCACGAACTCCCAGGTCAGGCCTTCCTCGTAGTTGGTCTCTCCTTTGACCTCGAGCCCGTCGTACATAGGCTTGGTGCGGATGTAATCGGAGAAAGCGCTCGGATGACAGGCGGAACAGTCGCGGGCGTCGAGCCTCGCGAACCTCTTCACCGTCTCGCGATTGCTTCCCCCCTGGAGGTCCACCGTCAGAACCACCGCGCTGCAGCCGGCCTTCTCCACGCGCTTCACGAGAGCGCGGGTGGTCTCCCAGTCGTACTCCGCGTAGAGCTGATACCAGATCGGAGCGCCCCGGGCCTCGATGACATCCTCGACCCCGGTCGACGTCACCGTCGAGAGAATCTGGAGATGGTTTCCCGCGCGGGCCCCGCGCGCCACCGCGACCTCCCCATCGGGATGAAACGCCCTCTGCCGTCCGGTAGGAGCGAGTACGATCGGCGTCGCCCACCTGGAGCCCAGGACTTCGGTCGTCGTATCGATCTGGCGCACGTCGACGAGACGGCGTGGGCGGAGCTGGAACCTCGAGAACCCGTCGCGGTTCGCGCGGATGGTTCCGTCGTCGTCGGTGCCGGTCGAGAGGTAGCCCCAGTGAGCGGGGTCGAGCTCCTTCTGGGCGCGGACCTCGAAGTCGAAGACGTTGATCGCCTCTTCGGGAGAGGTGATGGCGCCGTCGCCTCGTCCCGCGAACTTGTAGGTCGACTGGCCCGCGTACAGCAGCGCCGGGCTCTGCGCCAGGAACTTCAAGAGGGAGCGGCGGCTATTCGAGTGAATGGAGGAAACGGCATCTCGCGGCATGCGGAATTCTTCCACAATTGCCGAGCGGAAACTACCGCCGGGCGACCGGGCGGGCGGATCGTGCGGGCATCCGGCGGGGAGCGGTCTTCGCCGCCTTCTTCCGCTTCTTCGCAAGCTGAGCGATCACGCCCACGACGAGGCCGATCCCCGCTCCATAAAGGGCGCCCATGCCGACTCTCCCGACGTCGAAGAGCTTCGCCTCGTGAGCTCCCTGGGTCGCGGCCGCCGAGGCTTCGAAGATCGGAAGATAGCGGTCGAACGTTTCCGGCGTCGCGGTGTAGGTCAGGATCGCCCACCCATCGTTGCCACCTGGCACCAGGTACTGCATCTGGCGCATCGGCAAGTTCGGGTTCTGGACGTCGTACACCGTTCGCAGCACCGGGACGCCCCCCAGGCGGGCAATGCCGTGCTCCAGGATGGCGACGGATCCGCCGAGCATCTTTGGGTACTCGGTCTGGAGGGTAGCCTTGTGCCCACTGGCGAAGTCCTCGTCGACGCGGAGCGCTCCCGACTGCAAGATCGCGTTGAAGTTCTCTCCAAAGCCGTCGAGCTCCCGCATGTCCATGCCGAAGGCGACGTACTTGCCGCTCCGCGCTTCGGCTACGACGGCTTCTGGAAGTCCGGCGAAGGCGGAATCGGGAGCCCCCGGGGAAAGATCCTGGAATCCCTCGGGGATCTGAAAGCGGAGGGCACCGAGGGCGTCGGTCGCAAGAAGAAGAGCGAGAGCGAGAGCGCGAGCGGTCATCGTCGACTCCTTGGCTGGAGCTACAGGATCGCACCCGCCTCGGGAGAGCGCAAGCGCGACCGCTGAGGTAGACTTCTCCCGGCCATGATCGATCTCAGAAGCGACACCGTCACCAGGCCTACGGAGGAGATGCGCGCCGCCATGGCGCGCGCCGAAGTCGGGGACGACGTCTACGGGGACGACCCGAGCGTCCGGGCGCTCGAGGAGCGGACGGCGGAGATCCTCGGCAAGGAAGCGGCGGTCTTCATGCCCACGGGCACGATGAGCAACCAGGTCGGACTGCGGGCTCATACCGAGGCCGGGGACGAGATCCTGGCGGACGCCTCCGCCCACATCTTTACCAGCGAAGGCGGTGCTCCCGCGGCACTCTCCGGAATCCAGGTGAAAGGCCTTCCGGGCGTGAACGGCATCTTCACCGGAGACGACGTCCTTCGCGCCGTGCGCGTGCCTCATCGCTTCAATCCGCCGACTCTTCCTCCCCCGACGAAGCTTCTGGCGGTCGAGAACACTCACAACGCCGGCGGCGGAACCCTCTGGCCCCTCGAGCGAATCGAAGAGGTGGTCCGGGCCGCGAGGAGCCGGGGGCTCGCGCTTCATCTCGACGGCGCCCGTCTCTGGAACGCCTCGGCGGCGACGGGAATCCCCGAAGCGAAGTACGCTTCCTTCTTCGATTCGGTGAGCGTCTGCTTCTCGAAGGGCCTGGGCGCGCCCGTCGGCTCGGCGCTCGCGGGACCCTCGAGATTCGTCGAGAGAGCGCGCCGCTTCAAGCAGATGTTCGGCGGCGGGTTTCGACAGGCGGGTGTGCTCGCCGCCGCCGCGCTCTACGCCGTCGAGAACCACCGGAAGGACCTGACGGCCGATCACGAGAACGCTCGCCGGCTGGCCGCGGCGCTCGCGGAGCTTCATGGAGTCGAGATCGAGGTCTCTCTGGTCCAGACGAACATCGTGCGCTTTCGCGTGACCGGAGCGTCGCCTTTCGAGTTCGTCGAGCGGTGCCACGCGGAGGGGGTCCATATGCTGGGCTCGAGTCCGGATCGCGTCCGCGCCGTGCTCCACCGCGACATCTCGTCCGAGCAGGTCGGGGCCGCTATCTCCGCGATTCAACGAGCCATTCCGGCGCTGGTCAGATCTTAGCGATTCCAGCTAAGATTTATTTGCTTGACAGGAGCTAACAAAGCGCCTAATATTCCGAGTTGTTAGCACCCGGCGATTGCGAGTGCTAACACTCGCGGAGCTCAAAACACAAATGCCATTCGCTCACTGGGATCCGGTCCGTGAGCTCCTGTCTTTGCAGGAGCGCATGAATCGTATCATCGACCAGACGCTGTCCCGGAGCCACTCCGAGGGGGAGCTTTCGTCCTCCGGAGCCTGGTCTCCCGCGGTCGACCTCTACGAATCCGACAAGAGTCTCATCTTGAAGGCGGAGCTCCCCGAGGTGGAACAAAGCGACATCGAGCTCAGCATCGACGAGGATCGCGTCACCCTTCGGGGTCAGAGGCGCCTCAAGGAAGAGGTGAGCGAGAAGCAGTTTCTTCGCATGGAGCGGTCCTACGGTCCGTTCCATCGAACGTTCGAGCTTCCGTCGAGCGTCGACGCGGAAAAAGTCAAAGCGGAGTTCAAGCGCGGGGTTTTGACGGTCACCATGCCCAAACGGGCGAGCGAGAAGGGCCGTCAGATCCCGATTAGTGGTTGACGTTTACAGGCAGATCAAGGAGGAGTGAGTCAGATATGAAGATCAAACCCATCAAGGACAACATCGTCGTCAAGCGGCTCGAGGAGGATGCGGAGAAGAAAGTCGGATCCATCATCATCCCCGACTCGGCGAAGGAAAAGCCGTTGACCGCCGAAGTCATCGCCGTCGGCTCCGGTCGGACCTTGAAGGACGGCAAGAAGGTCCCTCTCGAGGTCAAAGTGGGCGACAAGGTGCTCGTCGGCAAGTACTCGGGCTCGGAAGTCAAACTCGACGGAAAGGAGTACCTGATCCTGCGTGAGGACGAGGTACTCGGAGTCGTCGAATAAATTCTGGAGGAATGTAGAATCATGGCAAAGCAGATTGTTTATCACGAGGAGGCGCGGCAGGCGATCCTTCGCGGCGTGAACCAGCTCGCGACCGCCGTTCGCGTCACTCTCGGCCCCAAGGGCCGGAACGTCGTTCTCGAGAAGAAGTTCGGCTCCCCGGTGGTCACCAAGGACGGTGTCACCGTCGCCAAGGAGATCGAGCTCGAGGATCCGATCGAGAACCTCGGCGCCAAGATGGTGCGCGAGGTCGCGTCCAAGACCTCGGACGTCGCCGGCGACGGGACCACCACCGCGACCGTGCTCGCCCAGGCCATCTTCCGTGAGGGCCTCAAGTACGTGGCCGCCGGCAGCAACCCCATGGATCTCAAGCGGGGTATCGACAACGCCGTCGTCGCCGTGGTCGAGGAAGTTCACAAGCTCTCGAAGCCCGTCCGCGGGAAGATGATCGCCCAGGTGGGAACCATCTCCGCGAATGGCGACGAGACCATCGGCAGCATCATCGCCGAGGCCATGGAGAAGGTCGGGAAGGACGGAGTCATCCAGGTCGAAGAAGCCCGGACGCTCGAGACCAGTCTCGAGATCGTCGAGGGAATGCAGTTCGACCGCGGCTACCTCTCCCCCTACTTCGTGACCGACCCCGAGCGGATGGAAGTCGTTCTCGAGGACGCGCTCATTCTCGTTCACGAGAAGAAGATCTCCAACATGAAGGACCTCCTCCCGGTGCTGGAGAAGGTGGCCCAGTCGGGCAAGCCCCTGCTCATCATCGCCGAAGACGTCGAGGGCGAGGCTCTCGCCACCCTGGTGGTGAACAAGCTCCGGGGCACGCTCCGGGCCTGCGCCGTCAAGGCGCCGGGCTTCGGTGACCGCCGCAAGGCCATGATGGAGGACATCGCTATCGTGACCGGCGGAAAGGCGATCTTCGAGGACCTCGGGATCAAGCTCGAGAACCTGCAGATTTCGGACCTGGGCCGCGCCAAGAAGATTATCGTCACCAAGGAAAACACCACCGTCGTCGAGGGCGCGGGAAAGAAAGCCGACATCGAGGGCCGCATCAAGCAGATCCGCGCTCAGATAGAGGAGACGACCTCGGACTACGATCGCGAGAAGCTCCAGGAGCGGCTCGCGAAGCTCGTGGGCGGAGTCGCGCTCATCAAGGTCGGAGCCGCCACCGAGACCGAGATGAAGGAGAAGAAGGCCAGGGTCGAGGACGCGATGCACGCGACCAAAGCCGCCGCCGAAGAGGGTATCGTCCCCGGCGGAGGCGTCGCTCTCCTTCGAGCCGGCGTCGTCCTCAAGAAGCTCCAGAAGAAGGACGACCTTGGGGAGGACGAGCGCATTGGCATCGGCATCATCGCCAAAGCGATCGAAGAACCCATGCGTTGGATCGCCCAGAACGCGGGTGAAGAGGGCTCGATCGTGGTCAACAAGGTGAGGGAGCTCGAGGGCGAGAACGGCTACAACGCCGCGAAGGGCAAGTACGAGAACCTGGTGAACGCCGGCGTCATCGACCCCACCAAGGTCGTGCGCTACGCTCTCCAGAACGCGGCCTCCATCGCGGGTCTCATGCTCACCACCGAGGCCCTCGTCTGCGAGATTCCTGAGAAGGACGAGAAGAAGGCCGGCGGCGGCGGCATGCCGGGTGGAATGGGAGACATGGGCGACTACTGAGACGTTCGTCCCGAGCCCGGGTCGCTACGGCGGCCCGGGCTTTTTCTTTTGTGCGCGCTGTTTAACGCCGTTTTCCCTTTTCCGACGATCTTTGCCACAATGACCGGAGTCCCATGGCGAGCGGAACACCGCGACGCGTCGACTTCAAAGACGGCATCCCCGTAAGCATCCGCTCGTTTCTCGTCTCGGGAAGGGGCAGGCTCCTGAACCTGTCGTTGACCGGCGCGTACGTGGCGACGCCGATGTACCTCCTCCCGCAGGCGCGGGTGCGGGTCTCCATCGTCCTCCGCGAGGAGAAGCGGTGGGTCGAGGCCGACGCCGTCGTCGTGTGGGAGAACCGGGGAACGGTGGGAAGGCGCGACGGTCTTCCCCCGGGGTACGGCGTCAAGTTCGTCGATCTGCCGAAGGACACGGTGCGAACCATAGAGCAGCTGCTGAAAGGCGGCGGTGTCTTCCCCGTCCCCGCTCCCCTCCCCGTCGAAGCACCCAGAACCCGAGAGCCCGAGCCCGAAGATCTGGTGGAAGAGCCGGCTCCCGAACCGGTACCCGAGCCGATCCGGGCTCCGGCGCGAGACACGATGCAGGAAATGGCTCGCGAGGACGAGCGCGAGGGGCCGCCCTTTCGCCTGCGGAAGGACGTCGTGGCGCGCCACGTGCCCGAGGCATCGCCGGGAATCTTCGTGCTCTCCTACGATCGCACCCAGGAGACGAGAGTGGGACGGGCGGACGAGGACCTTCGCGCCACGCTCACGGCGTTCGAAGGCGAGTATGCCTACTTCTACTTCGAGGCCATCGACGCCGGCGAC